>JACPXA010000087.1 GCA_016196785.1 Elusimicrobiota bacterium | reverse complement strand
GAAGCTGCGTGAACTGAAACTGCTCTAACATGCCGAACACGATTTATGTGCTTCAGGACCGCTGTACGGGTTGTTCCTCCTGCGCCCGGGTCTGTCCGGTCCCGTGCATTGACATGGTGCCCCGACCGGCCGAAGACAAGGCCAAGGGGGTCAAGTGGCCCAAGCTGGCCGTGATTGATGTTGACAAATGCATCTTCTGCGGCGCCTGCGTTGAAGCCTGTGATAACCTCTTCGAGAAAACCAAGGGAAAAAATCCCGACATCTTCCACGCCATCGTCATGGAAAAGGAGCAGGTCATTTCCACGACGGCGGTGGACACCGCCTTGTATCATGGGGTGTGGTGCTATGCTGAGCAGCGCCACGGCAAGCTCATGCCCACGATCTATGAGCTGCTCAACATTGGCCGAAAGCTCTCGGGTGATCTGAATGAAGAACTGGCTGCGGTACTTATCGGTCACCAGGTCGAAGGCTTTTCGCAGGACCTCATTGAGCATGGGGCTGACAAGGTGTACGTCTTCGACCACCCAATCTTTGAACAGTTCCTGGACGAGGTGTACACCCAAGCGATGGTGGATCTCATTAAACAGGAAAAGCCCAACAAGCTCTTGATGTCGGCGTCTACCCTCGGTCGGTCCTTCGCCTCGCGGGTCGCCGTGACCGCGCACACGGGCATTACCGCGGACGCCACCGAGCTGGCCATTGACCCGAAGACGGGTATGCTCCACGCCACACGGCCTTCGTTCGGCGGAAACCTCATGGCGACCATTCTCTGTGAGAAACACCGGCCTGAGATGGTGACCGTCCGGCCGATGGCCTTCCCCCGGGCGGAACGGCAGCCAGGCCGACAAGGGAAGATCCTCACCGTCAAGGCCGACCCAAGCCAATGGAAGGTCCGGGCCAAATTTGCCCAGTTCATCCCGGAGCAGAGTGAAATCCAAGACATCAGCCAGGCAGAGATCATCGTTTCTGGCGGCCGCGGCCTGGGAAAACCGGAAGGGTTCCGGCTAATTGAGGAATTCGCCAAAACCCTCTCCGCGGCGGTGGGCGCAAGCCGCGCGGTGGTTGACGCGGGCTGGATTCCTTACCGTCATCAGGTTGGCCTCACCGGCCGCACCGTCCGTCCCAAGCTGTACATCGCCTGCGGGATATCCGGCCAGATCCAACACCTCGCCGGAATGAGCTCCTCGGATGTGATCGTCGCCATGAACACCGACCCGGAAGCCCCCATGATGAAGCTTGCCAACTTCGCCGTGGAAGGCGACCTCTACGAGCTGATTCCGGCTGTCATCAAGGAACTCAAACACCTCAAAGGCGAAAATTAACCCATTTTTCGCTTGACAACCTTCGTTTTGGTTCGCTATACTGCCCCTGCGTTGTGAATGCCAGGGTTCCTTGAACGGAGAGACGTCTCACGGAGCAAGTGGCTCAGGCCCGAGCAAGCTTCGCTTGCGAGGGCGCGATTTGGGGAACGGTCAGTAGGGGGGGCCGTTCCCTTGCTTTGGCGGGGGACAGGCCTCAATTCCATAAGAGACCTGTCCCCCTTCCCTTATCATCATGCATCTGAAACGGCTTGAGTTAACGGGTTTTAAGTCCTTTGCGGACTCGACCTGCCTGGAGTTGGTCCTCGACAACCACCTGGGCGTGGGCGGAGGGCTGAAGGGAACCATCACTGCGATCGTAGGCCCCAATGGAGCCGGCAAAACGAATGTGGCAGATGCCCTCCGCTGGTGCCTAGGGGAGATGTCCGCGAAGAGCCTCCGTGGCCACGAGATGCTGGATGTCATCTTCAACGGTTCCTCAACCCGTCCCCCTTCGAACGTCGCTGAGGTCTCCCTCACCTTCGACAACAGCGACCATCGCCTGCCGCTGGACTATACCGAGATCACCGTGACCCGCCGCCTGTTCCGCTCCGGAGAATCAGAGTATTTCCTGAATAAAACCCAATGTCGCCTGCGGGATATCCGAGAGCTCTTCCTCGACACCGGCATCGGGACCGAGGGGTACTCCCTCATGGAGCAAGGCAAGGTGGAATTCATCCTCTCCGCCAAACCGGAAGAACGACGTGAACTCTTTGAGGAGGCGGCTGGGGTGTCCAAGTATAAGGCGCGCCGGGAAGAGGCCTTGCGAAAACTGGAGCGGGTCGAGCAAGACATGCTGCGCTTGAACGACTCCCTGGCCATTTACCAACAGCAGATCCATCACATGGATGCAGCGGTGCGAAAAGCCCGGCAGTACCAACGGTATCAGGAGGACCTCAAGGCGTTAGAGGTCGCCGCCCTCCTGGCCTCGCTGAACGACCGCCTCTCACGGCTTGCCACCGCAGAGCAGGCCCAGGAAAGCGAGCGGGAGCGAGTGGCGGAAATCCAACGCTCACTGCACCAGGCGGAGGCGGAAGCGATGACGGTGCGGTTAGCCGCGCAGGAACAAGAGGAGGCGCTCCTCCAAGCCCAGCAGCGGGCCGCCCAGCTGGATGTGGAAATCACCAAGGCCGAAGACCGCCGGGACGCTGCCCGCGATCGTGCCGGGGAAATGGCCGAGCGGGTGGCGCACCTTGAGCGCTCCCTTGCTGAGTTGACCGCCACCCAGTCAGCCACCGAGCGACAACGCACACAGTTGAGGGAAGAGCTCTCCGGCCTTCGGACCATGGGGAAGGACTGGGAGGCCAATCTCTCTACGGTAGAACAGCACCTCGAGCAGGCCCGCCAGCGCCTGCATACCCACCAAGGGCAATTGGTGACGATCAAGGAACGGCTCCTAGAACTCTCCACGGGGCAAAGCCGGGAGCGCAACGAGATGACCCGGCTGACCTCATTGGTGGCCCACAAGGAAGAAGAGCTCAAGGGGCGGAGCGAAGAACGAACGAAGGCGGCCGCGCGGCAGGTCCGTGTCGAGGAATCGCTTGGGGCCTGGGAAGCCAAACGGCGCGAACACGCGCACGAGTTACAGGAACGTCGGGCCGCCTTGGACCGTTTGAGCGCTGAACGGAGTCGGCTGGAAACAGAGATCCAGCGGCTGCAAGCGGAGCACACGCGTGTTCGGGAACAGACGCTCCAACTCAAGACCCGGCTTCAGGCGATCACCGAGTCAGAGGCAGCAGACCCGCAGGTAAGTGGGACCCGAGCGGTCATGAGTCTCGGCTGGAAAGGAATTTGGGGACCGGTGGGCCGAGTCATTCGGGTGCCAGACCCCTTTCTGCCCTTGCTGGATGCGGTCCTCGGAAACCGCGCCTCGTACCTCATCGCTGACACCGTGACCACCGCGGAACGGGCCATGGCGCACCTGCGAAGCACCGGTGCGGGCCGGGCGACCTTCCTCGTGCTTGAACGGCTCCCAGAGCTTCCTTCCTCGTCTCCATTCTCCATGCCGCGAGGGTGGAAGTCGCTGTGGGACGTGATCGAGTGTGAGCCAGCGGCGGCGAAGGCCCTCCGATTTCTCGTAAGTAAGTGGTGGTACCGCGGCCAAATGCTGGCCAGCGAAGGGATTTTGCAAGGAGGGGCGGATATCCCCACCGACCGAACGGCCTCCTCGCTCCAACTGGCCGACCGGCTGCAACACGAGGAGGAGCGGCTCATCAGTGAGGGCAGCGCCTGTCTCCAACGATTGAACGAACTTTCTGACGCCCTCGCGACCCTCACGGCTGCCTGGGAAACCGCCCGCGAGGACACCCTGAGTCAAACCAACCTCATCCCAACCTTTGAGGAAGAAGGTCGCCGGCTCACCCAAGAGCTTGACCTCACCACCACCGAACTGCGGGTCACTGCCGAGGAGCAGGAAGACCTCGAGGGTGAGCTCGCCGCGGCGCAACACGAGTTGGAACAGCACACCACCTCACTCCACAAGGCCGAGCAGGAAATCCAACAGTGTCTGGCCAGGCAGGTGGAGCTGGATCGAATCCTCACGGACTTGCAGACCGCGATCACCGCCGACCAAGACTGTTCAAGCGACCTTCGCGCCAAGGTCAGTGGCTGGCGAGAGCGGGTCGCCGCGAAAGAGCGTGAGGAAGCTCGAGTGACAAGCGATCTAGAGGCCATCAAACGGCAGCTGACCGAGGCCCGCGAGACGATTGAGCAGCTCCGGACGCGCAGACAGGCACAAGAGGAGGTCGTCTCCCAAGAGACGCTGCGCATTACCCAGCTGGATCAAGAAAAGGCGCTGCGGACAGAGACCCTCCAGAAGATCCAGGCCAGCCGCAACGAGTTCCACCAGCGTTTCACCGGTCAAGAACGCCGGGTCGCTGACCTTCGCCAAGAGCTCACGGTCCTGGAAGAGGCGCTGCATCGCTGCACCCTCGACCTCAAGACCCTCCAACTTGAGCAGAACGATACAACCCGGCGACTCCAAGAGCAGTGGGGGCTGACCATCGAGGAGGCACGCACCCGGTTCGCTGATCCCTCACCCAACCCGGAGGAGGCGGCAAAACTTCGACGCCGGTTGGAGCTCATGGGGCCGGTCAACCTGGCGGCTCCGGAAGAGTACGCGCAGCTCGAAGAACGGTTCCAGTTCCTGCAGAGCCAACAGCAAGACCTGCTCAAGGCGAAGGAGGACCTGCACCAGGCCATTGCCAAAATCAACGAAACCACCCGCACCCAATTCCGACAGACCTTCGAGCAGGTACGGGAAAACTTTCGTCAGGTCTACGCGCAGCTCTTCAATGGGGGAGAAGCGGACCTCCTCCTCACTGACGCGAATAACCTCCTCGAGACCGGGGTGGAGATCCTCGCGCAACCCCCAGGCAAGAAACTCCAAAGTATTGTGCTGCTCTCCGGAGGCGAAAAAGCGCTCACCGCCATTGCGCTCTTGTTTGCCTTCTTCCTGGTCAAGCCGAGTCCCTTCTGCCTGCTGGATGAGGTGGATGCCCCGCTCGATGAATCCAACGTCCGACGGTTCGTCGCGATGGTCCAGCGGTTCGCGGAAAAAAGCCAGTTCATCATTATCACGCACAATAAACGGACCATGGAGATGGCTTCGGTTCTCTATGGGGTCACCATGGAGGAATTCGGGGTCTCGAAGATCCTCTCCGTCCGCCTCGCCGACCAACCCCAACCGACCCAAGAACCCGTCCCCGCCTAATTATGCCTCTCCCTCCTGGGGAGAGGCCGCCCGGAGGGCGGGTGAGGGTCCTTAGGCATCGTCCCCCCCCGAGGGGAGGGCGAGGGGGAACACTTGAGATCGAAGCAGGCAATCG
>JACPXA010000056.1 GCA_016196785.1 Elusimicrobiota bacterium | reverse complement strand
TGCAGCCTCGGAAGGGCGGCCTGCGGCGGCGTCAGGCTCGCTCGGCATACCGTTCCTTCGTCAAGTATGCCGTCGCTCGCCTTCCTGGCCTCGGCGCGCCCCCCGAGGCTTCGCTTACCAAGCATGGTTTCGGGATGAGTTCTACCCAGGCGGCCATGTCAAGCGGCGGCCCCCCAAGACATGGAGATGGAGGTGAGCCACTGCCTGGCCGGCATTCGGCCCATTGTTGACGACCAGCCGAAATCCCGACCCGTCAATCTGCTCCTGCTTGGCGATCTGCTGGGCCGCTTGGTAGATCTTTTCCCACAATCCCATCTTCTCCGGGGTCATCTCGCTCACCGAGGACACGTGCGGTTTCGGAATGACCAGGACGTGGACCGGGGCCTGGGGATGCATATCCCGAAAGGCCAGCACGTGTTCGTTTTCAAAGACAACCGTCGCAGGGATCTTCCGTTGGACGATCTGACAGAATAGACAGTCAACCACTAATCTTACAGTATATCGGAGGTTAGGTGAAATTTCAAGGGGTGCCGAACATTCGCTTGACGAAGCCGGCGGGTCCTCCCTCGGGTGTCTTTTTCTCAAAGGCCTGCGCGAATTCCCGGATGAGCTCCCGCTGGTGCTCCGTCAACTTGGTTGGGACATCCACAATCATGCGAACCAGTTGATCGCCTTGTCCTCTGGCCCCCAAATGGGGGATGCCGCGTTCCCTCAGACGAAACATGGATCCACTCTGGGTCCCCGGCGGTATTTTCATAGTGACTGTTCCATCGAGCGTCGGGACCAGAATCTCGCACCCCAACACCGCCTGGGGGAATGAGAGATGCTGCTCACATATCACATCATCCCCCTGCCGCACGAGCACGGGATCCTCTTTGACATGGACAATCACATAGAGATCCCCGGGATGTCCGCCGCGATCCCCGGCTTGGCCAGCCCCGCTGATCCGAAGGGAGGTCCCTTCCCGGACCCCGGGAGGGATTCGAATGGTGACCTGGGCTGTCCGCCGCACGCGGCCCCCCCCACGACACTCCGGACAGGGATGTTCAATGACACTGCCTTCCCCTCGGCAACGCCGACAGGTCTGTGACAGGGTGAAGAACCCTTGGCTGAACCGGACGGTCCCGCTTCCTCGACACTCAGGGCACGTTTTTGGGCTGGTGCCGGTACGGCTCCCAGACCCTTCACAGGCTTGGCATGCCTCAAAGCGACCGACCTTCAATGGAACCGTGGTCCCCGTCGCAGCCTCTTTCAAGGAGACCTCCACCTCAGCCTGGAGATCCTCCCCCTGTCGGGTTACTCGGGCACGCCCCCTCGTCCTCCCGCCAAACATCTCTCCTAGGATATCGCCCAGGTTGGGGAAGTCAGCAAAATCCTGGACCCCCTCAAAGCCGGCAGGGCCGCCCCCTACCCCCGCCCCTACCCCGGCGTGTCCGAACTGATCATATGCCTCGCGTTTGGATGGATCGGATAATACCTCGTAGGCTTCGTTGATCTGTTTAAATTGTTCCTCAGCCGTTTTATCGCCGGCGTTTTTATCTGGGTGGTACTTTATCGCAAGCCGGCGGAAGGCCTTTTTGATCGTCTCGGAAGAGGCCTCTCGGGGAACCCCGAGCATCTCGTAGTAATCACGTTTATCCACCCCGCCCTCCGATTTTGTATGACTCACGAGGAGGGTGGCGACTCATCCACGACCTCAGCGTCCACAATCTTTTTCCCATCTCCTGATTGGCCCCCGTCATCGGAGGACTTTCCTGTGGGGGTACCCTGTTGTCCTCCAGCGCCCCCTTCCGCCCCAGCCCGCTGTTTCTGGGTGGCGGCACGATACACCTGCTCCGCCAACTTGTGAGAGGCCGTGGTCAGCTCCTCCTTGGCCTTACGAATCCGCGCGATCTCCCCCCCCTTGAGCGCATCCTTCGCTTCATTGAGGGCCCGGTCCAGCGCTAGCCGTTCGTCACCGCTCATCTTGTCCCCATACTCTTTCAGGGATTTCTCCGTGGCGTACACCAAGTTGTCCAGCTCATTCTTTGCCTCGATCTCTTCGCGGCGCTTCGTGTCCTCCTCGGCGAACTGCTCAGCCTGTTTGATGTACTTCTCAACTTCGTCTTTTGACAGCTTGTGGGGCGCAGAAATCCGGATGGACTGCTCCTTGCTAGTCCCCAGGTCTTTCGCCGTCACATGCAGGATGCCGTTGGCATCTATGTCAAAGGTGACCTCAATCTGCGGCATGCCCCGCGGGGCCGAGGGGATCCCATCCAGGTAGAACTTCCCGAGGGACACGTTGTCCCGGGCCATTGGACGCTCCCCCTGCAGCACGTGGACCTCCACCGACGGCTGATTATCCGATGCGGTGGAGAACACCTGGGATTTCTTGACCGGGATGGTGGTGTTCCGCTCGATGAGCTTGGTAAACACCCCACCGAGGGTCTCGATGCCTAACGACAAGGGGGTCACATCCAAGAGGAGGATGTCCTTCACCTCTCCTGTCAACACCGCCGCTTGGACCGCCGCCCCCAACGCGACACACTCCATGGGGTCAACCCCGCGCTCAATCTTTTTGCCGACATAATCTTCCACGAATTTTTGCACCACGGGCATCCGCGTGGGGCCGCCCACCATAATAATCCGGTCAATATCCTTCGGCGATAACTTTGCGTCGTTAAGCGCCTGCTCCATAGGATGACGGCACCTATCAATTATAGGACTAACTAGATCTTCAAGCTTGGCCCTGGTTATGGTCATAGTAAGGTGCTTTGGCCCGGACGCATCAGCTGTGATAAAAGGGAGGTTTATGTCAGTAGACACCGTGGAAGAAAGTTCAACCTTGGCTTTCTCAGCCGCTTCACGCAGCCTCTGCACCGCCATCTTGTCATTTAACAGGTCTATCCCGGTCTCGCGCTTAAACTGGCCGGCAATATGTTCAAGAAGAATCTTATCCATATCTGTTCCGCCTAATT
>JACPXA010000055.1 GCA_016196785.1 Elusimicrobiota bacterium | reverse complement strand
AAGGCCACCACCTCTAACCCCTTGACCGCCGGATGGGAGCGGCTGAAGCGATTGACCAGCGGCAACAAGGGGTAGTCCATGATGGTCGTCATCTGGAACTGCCCCTGGCGGCTGGCCATGGAGACCCGCTGGCACTGCCGGTCAAAGATCAGGTCGTTCTCGACCTTCAGGCCGTATTGGGCGAGGAGCGGCTCCAGGCCGGTGTTCACCGCCCGCGCCCAGAACATCTGGAGGTCCACGATGTATTTGTCGAGGAACAAGGCGGTTGGGGTGCCGCGCATGATCCACTGATCCAGGGCGTAGAGGCTCTTTTCGTCCCAGGGTTCTTTGGGGCCAAGCACGCAGAGTGCCGTCAGTTCGAGGTACTCCGTCGGTTTCGCTTTCAGGTCGAGGTCTTTGACCTCGTACAGTTGGCCGAGCGCTTCACGAAAGTCGTGTTGTTCCCCCGTGAGGGAGCGTTCCCCATGGCCGGTCGTAAAGGCAATCGCCTTCTTCTGGGGGATGGTGAGCCGCCGGATCGCGCTGGTCAGGTCATACTCCATCCCGGTGGTCTCCTTGATGACCGGGATGACCTCTTTTTTGTCCCCATAGTAGAGCGCCAACCCCATGAACCCTTCCTTCACCTGGAGTTGGTCGCTGGCAATGGAGGTGAACCGGACCGGGAGCATTCCCGCGGAGAGCGCGTCTCGACGGAACTTCTCCTCATCGTCCGTCCCGATGAACTCGGGCCGCACCTTCCCGCGCGAGTAGGTTTGGTATTCGCCGAGGAGGTCGCGCACGTAGGCGGTTTGGGTGTTGTAGGGGGCGGGGAGCTGGGGGCTGAAGAAGACCTTGAGCAGGACGGGGTCTTCGAGGGACCGGACCAGCTTCTTGCTCGCCGCACTCAGGCTGTAGACCTTCCCATCGCTCAAGTCCCACCGAGCGAAGACCCAGCCCGCCAAGAGATTGAGCACGACGAGGACCCCGACGATCAGCAGGACGCCGCCCAAGGAGGTCAGATTGAGCTGTTGTCTCCGACTCACCGCGAGTCGCACTGGCATTATTCCCTCATTGTTCCCTCTCCCCTTGCGGGAGAGGGCGGGGGTGAGGGGGAACGTTCCATTGCAGGAGGACCCTCACCCGAGCTTCGCTCGGCCTCTCCCAAGGAGGGAGAGGCTTATGTCGAAGTGACCTCATCGCCAGCGACGGCTGCTCACCACGGCGATGGCGGCGCTCAAGAACGCCGTGGCGACACTGACAAAGTAGAGGAGGTCGCGCGTATCGAGGACCCCTTTCACAAAGGCCTCCAGGTGCCGGTCAATGCCCAGAAAATCGAGGAGCGCCCTGATCCCCGGCGGGCTCCACTGGCCCATCTTCCCGAAGAGGAAGAAGGCAAAGCACAGCGCAAACCCAATGATGAACGCCACCATTTGGTTCTTTGTGAGCGACGAGGCAAAGAGCCCCATCGCGCTGAAGGCCCCGCCCAAGAGTCCCATCCCCAGGTACACGCCGAGCACATGCCCGCGGTCGAGCTTGCCCAGAAAGCCCAGCACCAGCGGGTACCCCCCTGTCAGCCCCAGCGCGATCCCCAAGAGGGCGAGGATGGCGAGGTACTTGCCGAGGACGATCTCGTAATCCTTGAGCGGCAGGGTGGCCAGGAGCTCGATGGTTCCGCTCTTCAGTTCCTCTGCGATGGCCCGCATGGTGATCGCCGGGATCAGAAACACGAAGAGGATCGGAAGCACCCCGACCAGTTCGTTCAAGCTCGCCTGTTTCACGATGAAGAGCGGCGAGGCGAAAAACCACCCCGTCATGAGGAGAAAGACGACCAGGAGGATGTACGCCGTCGGTCCGTTAAACGCGGCGCGAAACTCTTTGGCGACGAGGAGACGAATGTTGGTCATTGCCCTTTGACACCCTCGCCCCATCCCTCTCCCCTCGAGGGAGAGGGTGGCCGAAGGCCGGGTGAGGGGGACGTACCAACGGCCCCCCCCTCTTCGATCGTCAGTTGCCGGAAGATTTCTTCCAGGCTGGCCGTTTCCATCTTCAGTTCCAACAAGGTCCAGCGGAACTGGACCGCCAGGTTGAACACGGCTTCACGGGGATCGGCGCCGGGTGCGGCTTCCAGGAGAAACCGGGGAGCCCCGCCGTCCTCCCCCCGCAGGGTCACACGGGTCACCCCAGGGACTCCATTCAGCCCAGCCAGGATCGCCTGCGCTGGACCTCTGATTTGGACACTGAGCTGCGGGGGGCCGGCGCTCAGCCGTTGCAGCTCCTGCGGGGTGCCGCTCGCCGCGATCTTCCCCCGATGAATGATCAGGATCCGGTCGCAGGAGACCTGCGCCTCCGAAAGGATATGGGTCGAGAGAAGGACCGTCTTTCGGGTCTTCAGCGCCTGGATCAGGTCCCGGACCTCCCGCTGCTGGTTCGGGTCCAAGCCGGAGGTCGGTTCATCCAAAATCAGGATCTCCGGGTCATGGAGGATGGCCAACGCCAGCCCCAGCCGTTGACGATAGCCCTTGGAGAGGTGCGTGACGTCCTTCCCCATGACTTCCGGGAGGGCGCAGAGGCCAATCACCTCTTGGATCCGCCGACGACTCTGCGCCGGACTCAAGCCCCGCAGGCGCGCAATGATCTCCAGACACTCCAACACGGAGAAATCCTCGTAGAGGGGGTTGGTCTCGGCGAGGTAGCCGACCCGGCGGCGGACCTCCAGGGAATCTTCAAAGATGTCGTACCCCGCGAGATGGGCGGTGCCTGAGGTGGGCGGGAGGTAGCCGGTGAGGATCCGCAGGGCGGTCGTTTTGCCGGCGCCATTCGGGCCGAGGAGACCGACGACCTCGCCGGCTTGAACCTCAAAGGAGATACCATCCACCGCCAGGGTGTCGTCGTACCGCTTGGTCAGGTCCTGAACGCTAATCACGACTGAAACAGTTCACGGACAAAGAGCGATTCGTGGTGTTTAAAGAAATCTTCGACGGTGCCTTCGGAGTAGGCCTTGACCTGGCCCAGACCTTTGCCGGTTTTATCAAAGGCGACGCTCATGCGTGGATCCCCTTGCTGCTCAAACGTGGCGACCTCCACTTCAACGCCGTCCTTATAGATCCCCACGCGATCCATGGGGCGTCGCCCCGGGACCATAGGTTTTTCCTTGGTGGTGACCCCGAGCCGTTTCACCAAATCGAGGGGGATGTCCACGCCTTTTACCAGCCGGATCCCGTCGCACTGACCATCGAGGAATTTCCGCAGGCAGAACTGCGTCTGACGGGCCGGCAGGCGGGTGTTCACCCACGCCGTCCGCACCTGGGGGTGCTCGGCCAGCGCGCGGTACGCCGCGATCCGTTTCTGGTCGAGCGGGCCGATGCGATTGGTCTTCCGCTCCACGAGCACCTGACAAAGATAGGGGTTGTAGTAGATTTCCGTGGTCGGGGGTTGTGGGATGCCGTAGCCATCGGGGTCCGCCTGCCCGTAGACGTGGTTAAAGACGTTCCCTTCCGAGGTCATGATTTCCAGCATCTCGTCTGCGGTCAAACGCTTCAGAATCAGGGTGTCAAGGAAGTCCCGCTTCATCAAGAGAATCGTCTGGAGCGTCGTCACCTCGGTGAACTTCTCGACCCCCACCATGAGCCGTGGATCAATGAGGGACCTGGCAGCGTTGTTCTTAATCATCTGGGCCACGAGGGTGTCGAACTCCGCCTGCGTGACCTCCCCATTCTTGAGCGCCGCCGCAAAGGCTTCAGGGTTCGGGTAGCGCTCGATGAGGGCGATGATGTCCGGGGTGAACGGCACATTCTCAAGCGGCTGGTTGACCAGGACGGGGATGTAATGAGGGAAAATCTCGGCGATGTTCGTCCGCATGTAGTACTGATCTTCGGAGGCCACGGTCTCGAGCGTCCCTACGTTGACGAACGCCCAATCATCCGAATGTAGCCGGTTCCCCGGCTTCGCCGCGGTCAGACCATATACCGACGTAGACTTTCCTGTCCCCGTTGGCGCGATGATGATGATCCCGTGGCGCTCGTT
>JACPXA010000054.1 GCA_016196785.1 Elusimicrobiota bacterium | reverse complement strand
ATTTAGCCGAGAAGCTGGTCAGCGCGAATGTCGAGGCATATCTGAGCTACTTCTACACCTCCACCGCATACAACTACAGCCCTGCCATCTTTAGCAAAGAAGACATTGCCGAGTACGTGCGCGTTTATTCCGCACCAGGCGCGCTGCGAGCGGGGTTTCAGTACTATCGCACTGGCTTGCAGGAAGATCTTGAGAATCTGAGCAACTGCACGCGTAAGCTGACCATGCCGGTCTTGGCTTGGGGAGGAGAGGTGTTTTTGGGCAACATCGTGCCCGCCTGGCAGGCCGTGGCCGAAAACGTCCAGGGAGGCGAGGTCAAGCAGTGCGGGCATTTCATTGCTGAGGAAAAGCCGGAGTTTACCATCCAGCAGGCGCTGGAGTTTTTTGGTCCGTTGCAAAAGCGGAGCTAATGGCACTTTCCGGTTCGTGAGCTGGTGAGGCATCCAGGAGCAGCGCTCTGGACCGTGGTCGTGCGCGGCTGGAGTTCCCACCAGCGTGGCAAGGTCATCTTCCCAATGCACGCGTTCGGGCACGTCAGGAATGCCGAACTTGTTGGGAATACCTAGCCCCGGATGCTTCTGGAGCTGTTTCCACGCGAGCTTGTTGGTGCGGATATACAGGCCGCCCCATCCTTGCGCGAATGAAAAACCTTAATCCCAAAGCATCCCCTCACGGCGTTTCGGCCCCAGCAGGTCATACGCCGCAGCGTTTCGATGGCTGAGGCCGAATGTAGACTGTTGACAAGATTTTTTCAATTTGCAGAATAATTTTTCATAATGTAAAAAAGCTGTTGGACGGACAATTCACTCTTCGAGGCTTTTGGTCAAGGCATAGGGGAAGTGTCAGCACCGAGGACAGCGCCCGAGTGCTCACGCACCACGCGGCTTGGGCGTGTTTGCTAAGGCGATGACCAGCAGGAGATAACCTGGCCTGGAAGAATCTCACTGTCGAACGAGGCGCTGTCACGCTCCTCATGGTCAACCGGCCGGACCAGAGAAACGCCATCGATTTTGCCACGATGGATGAGCTTGAAGAAGTGTTGACCATCCTGGAGAGGGATGAATCCCTGCGGGTGCTTGTGCTCACAGGCGGCGGTGACACGTTCGTTTCTGGGGGAGACCTCAAGGACTTCCAAGTATTGGTGACAGCCGAGGACGGCCAACGCATGGCAAGGTCACCCCTGAGGGGCAAGCGGTGGCCGGCGCAGTAGAACTGGCGCGACAGATTGTGGGTCAGCCGCCATTGGCCTTGCGGGCGATCAAACACACCTTGCAACAGATTATGGGCGTATCGTTTGACGCTGCCGCCGCCGTTGAGGTGAATGAGTTCGGACAGGTCTGGGCTTCCGAAGATCATCGTGAAGCGGTCAACGCGTATTTTGCCAAGCGGTCACCAGTCTTTCACGGGAGGTGAGATCATGAACGAAACAGAGGACAAACGGCGCTGGCAAGAGACTAGCGGAGCCACCCTGAAACCGCGGAAAACCCTGTCTGGCCTATCGGTGGAGCCGCTCTACCTCCCCGAAGACCATACGGGAACGTACGGGGAGAAGGTGGGATTGCCAGGTGAGTATCCATTCACGCGCGGCGTCTACTCGACCATGTACCTGGAGCGGCCCTGGACGATGCGTCAGTACTCTGGCTTTGGCACAGCGGAAGACACCAACGCGCGCTATAAGCGGTTGCTGGCCGAAGGGCAAACCGGTCTTTCCGTCGCTTTTGACCTGCCAACCCAGGTCGGGCTCGATTCGGATGCTGAGGAGGCGGAAGTGGAAGTGGGACGGGTCGGTGTCGCCGTCGATAGCCTGGCCGACTTCGAGGTGCTCTTCGATGGCATTCCGCTCGACGCCATTTCAACGTCTTTTACGATCAACGCCACCGCGCCGGTGATCCTGGCCATGTACATGCTGGTAGCGGAGAAGCAAGGGGTGCCGCTCAGAAAAGTCTCGGGGACGACGCAAAACGATATCCTCAAGGAGTTCGTCGCCCGTGGCACCTGGATCTTCCCCGTTGAACCGTCCCTGCGTCTCGTCACCGATTCTGTCACGTTTAGCGCGGAACGCCTGCCGCGTTTCAATCCGATCAGCATCGCTGGCGCCCACTTTCGCGACGCGGGCGCCACGGCCGTCCAAGAGGCGGCGTTTACCTTGAGCGACGGGATCGTCTACGTCGAGCGGGCGTTGCAGCGTGGCATGCCGGTCGATCAGTTTGCCCCGCGGTTGTCGTTCTATTTCTACACCTACACCGATATCTTCGAGGAAGTCGCCAAGTATCGCGCGATGCGCCGCCTGTGGGCGCGGATCATGAAAGAGCGTTTCGGCGCGCAGGACCCGCGGTCCATGATGTTCCGCTTCGGCGTCGTCTGCGGCGGGAAGACCCTGACGCGCCAGCAGCCGCTCAACAATGTCATCCGCGTCGCCTACGAAGCGCTGGCCGCCGTGTTGGGTGGCGTGCAGTCCATGTTTACTGCGGCGTACGACGAAGCCTACGCGATCCCGACGGAAGCGAGCGCGATCCTCGCCCTCCGCACCCAGCAAATTCTGGCGGATGAAACTGGGGTCGCCAACACGATCGACCCGCTGGCCGGTTCCTACTATGTGGAGGCGCTGACAGACAAGATGGAAGCCGCCATCGTGGCGACGATGGCCGAGGTTGATCGCCTGGGTGGTATGGTCCGGTGTGTCGAAAGCGGGACGATCCAGCGGATGATCGCCGACGAGGCGTACCGCAGTGAACGAGCCATCGCGTCGGGCGAGCAGGTCGTCGTTGGCGTGAACCGGTACCAGAGCCGGGAAGCTGGGGAGTTGCATCTGCACGCGTACGATCCATCCATCTTGCAGCGACAACGCGAACGCTTACTTAGTGTCCGCCGTCACCGTGATGGCGGTGCGGTCCGGCAGTGCCTTAGTGACCTTCGCGCCGCTTGCCGGGAGCCAGAGAAGCCGCTGATGCCGTACATTGTGGAAGCCGTGCGGGCCTATGCGACCGTTGGGGAGATGACCAGCACCATGCAAGAGGTGTTCGGCACCTTCCAGGAGCCGGTAGTGATTTGAGGAGGAACGTGTCATGCCCTACCGCGTGCTGATTGCGAAGCCTGGCCTGGACGGTCATGACCGCGGCGCGAAAGTCATTGCCCGCGCCCTGCGAGACGCAGGATTCGAGGTCGTCTACACGGGGCTCCGGCGCAGTGTGGAGAGCATCGTCACCGCTGCGATCCAGGAGGACGTGCAGCTGATTGGACTCTCGCTGCTCTCGGGCGCGCACCTGCCGCTCACACAGAAACTCATGGCCAAGCTGAACGAAGGAGGTGTCAAGATTCCTGTCGTCGTGGGCGGCACCATTCCCGAGCAGGATATCCCGGTGCTGCACCAGCTCGGCGTGCGCGGTGTGTTCCTGCCCAATACGCCGTTGAAGGACGTCGTGCAGGCGGTTACGGCTATCGTCGAGAAAGCGCAACAGGAAGAGGCCGTGCGGTAACGCGTCCGTGCGCTGAACGCGATGCTGGCCGCCTCAAGGGAACAAGGAAGTGTCATACAGCTTCTACCTTGGCTTCTATTAGAGGACGCCCTTCGACAGGCTCAGGGCGAACGGAGAGAGGAGGCGTTACATCAAGCACACCCGTTCGTGCTGAGCTTGTCGAAGCATGAACGGGCCCCAGCACAATGGATAGCAATCATATGGAATTCATATTATGGATGTAAAAACTGCAGGGCGTACGATTGACCTCTTCGAAACCTTTGCCAAGGCGCAGGCGCCGCTCTCGCTCTCCGAGCTGGCGCGCGCATTGAGTGCGCCCCCGTCCAGCTGTTTCAACCTCGTCCGGGCTCTGCAGGCGCACTCACGAGAGAACCAGACTGTACAACTCCTCAGGCGAGTCCACCACGAACTGCGGGGGTAGAGTGGCCAGCCCTTTGGCGCCGAACCCCCACGTCACCCCACAGGTCGCCACGCCAGCGGCACGGCCGGTCTCGACATCTATACGAGAATCGCCAATCAGCAGGGTCTCGGCAAGGTCAATGCCGGTCAGCCGCTGGAGGTAGGCAATCCCCTGAGGGTCAGGTTTCTTGGCCGGCAGGGTGTCGCCTCCAACAATGGCGGTGAAGTAAGAGGCAAGGCCAAGCCCGGCAACAATCACACGGCTTAACGCCTCAGGCTTATTGGTCAGCACCGACAGTGAGAGCCCGCGTGCGTGCGCCGTCGCTAGGAACGGCTCGATCCCCGCGTAGGGCCGAGTCTGGTCGAGCAGATGGGCTCCATAGTATTCCATGAAAAGAGCAAAGCCACGGGAGACAAGACACGCGTTGGCCGGTCCCAAAGCTCGCTCGACCAGCACACGAGCCCCGTGACCGACATAGTCAGCAACTTGCGCGACCGAGAGCAAGGGGAGGCCAAAAGACGCCAGGACATGATTGGTCGCCGCGGCCAGATCAGCCTTGGTGTCCACCAATGTCCCATCGAGGTCAAAGATAAGATGGGCAAAGCGAGACATAGGCAACAAAAAGGGCATGGAGTGCGTCCATGCCCTTGCTCAGGTTGTCAAGGAAGAAGCTTAAGCGGAGAACGACGAGCCGCACCCACAGGTGCGTGTGGCGTTGGGGTTGACGAACTTGAAGCCCGCGCCGTGCAGGCTATTCACATAGTCAATGACAGTGCCGTAGACATACTGTTGGCTGACGGGATCGAGGAAGAGCTTCACCCCACCCTGCTCAATCACCATGTCATCTTCCCGAGCGCTGTCGTCGAGGCTCAGATTATATTGAAATCCGGAGCACCCACCGCCCACGACGGACACTCGCAGGCCACCGTCTTTGAGCCCTTCACGCGCTATGACTTCTTTGACCTTCTCGACCGCGACGTCGGTCAGCGCGACGGCAACTCCCTCCGGCGCTCTGATCATCTCCTCTTCGGTTTCAGGCATCTCGTGATCCATTGTGGTCTCCTCACGCCCGCACGGGCGACTTTTAGAGAGATAAGGTGTTCCCCCCAGCGAGTCAACCCCTTTTTGCTTTCTCACTATCGTGTTACACGAAGGCATGTCCCTGGAAGACCAGATTCGCGCACAGGCAACAGCCTTGGGGTTCACCCTC
>JACPXA010000086.1 GCA_016196785.1 Elusimicrobiota bacterium | reverse complement strand
GGGTGATCGTGGCGACCCCCACCGGTTCGACCGCCTACTCGCTTGCGGCCTCAGGACCGATTGTGTATCCCACCCTCTCGGTGATCCTCTTAGCACCAATCTGTCCCCACACCCTGGCCCAGCGGCCTGTGCTCCTGGACGTGGACGCCGAGGTCACGCTGGAAGCCGTTCCCCAGAGTGCGCGGGAGCAGGTGGTGTGTTCGGTGGACGGTCAGATGAATATTCCCTTGCGGGCTGGGGATCACGTGGTGGTCCGCCGCGCCGAGGAACGGTTGCGGCTGTTGGTCAATCCGCGGCGGAGTTTCTTTGAGCTCTTGCGAACGAAACTCCGTTGGGGCGGGCGCTGAACTAGAAAAGTAGTACAATGGAGGCAAATGGATAATCGGTTTGTTAAAGCGGAGGGAATCGAAGCCTTCACGGGCAACGAGCTGATCGTCAAAGGGGCGCTGGAAGCGAGCGTCGCCCTGGTGACCGGCTACCCGGGTTCACCCGTCTCCGAGGTGTTTGACGTGTTAGGGTCCATCCGTGAGCTGCTGAAAGAACATGGGATCCTGGCCCAGATCGCCAACAACGAGGCCCTGAGCGCGGCCCGGTTGAATGGGGCGCGGATGGGCAATGTCCGGGCGATGGCGGTGATGAAAAGCCTGGGCATGCATGTCGCCTCCGATGGGCTAGCCTTGGACAACCTCATCGAGCCCAACAATGAGGGTGGGGGAATCGTGGTCGTGGGGGATGATCCCTGGATCGAAAGCACCCAGATCAACAACGATTCCCGCTTCATTGCGCAGCACCTCCATATGCCAGTGATGGAGCCGGCGACCTTTCAAGAACTGAAGGACTGGGTGGACATCGCCTTTCGGATATCAAGCAAAGCGAACCTGTGCGTGGCCTACCTCATCACAACCAATCAGGCCGATGGGGGGGGAACGATTCACGTGGGTTCCAATCGTTACCCCACCGTGAATACGAAGGCTCGGATCACCCTGGACACCCAACGGATTCCCCTTGATGATTTGGTCTTACTGCCGCCCCGCACCTGGTGGAAAGAGGCGAAGCTGCCGGAGCGGTTCGCCATCGCCCAAGAGATCGCCCGGCAGACCCAGATCAGCCGAATCCTGTATGCGAATGGCCGCCGCCCGCTTGGGTTTGTCGCAGGGGGCCTGTCGTACGCCTACCTGGAGCATGCGCTGGACGAGCTTGGGATGAGCCAGCAGTTTCCGATCTTGAAGTTAGGGCTCACCTATCCGGTGGACCCCGCACTGATCCAAGCGTTTCTCCCCCACGTGGAGACGATCGTTGTCGTTGAGGAGAAACGGGATTTTGTGGAGGGGCAGGTCGTTAAGTGCTTGAGAGATTTTCGGCAACAGGGAGCGTTGACGGGGGAAATACCGGTGTGGGGGAAACGCTTTCCTCGAGGTCTCCCCGGGTTCCCTGAGGTCCGGGGGCTGAACGCCTCGGTGGTGATCGAGCGGCTGGTTCCCCTCTTTGAACAGTTTCTGGATGGGGAACTGAAGAAGCCCGCAGTACCGATTGACCGACAGCGCCTGGCAGTGGAAAGGCGATGCCTCCAGGAGACGGCAAACTTTCAGGTTCGAATCCCCGCACGCACCCCAACCTTCTGCCCCGGCTGTCCGCACCGTGATTCCTCCAGCGTCTTTTTGGAGGTCAAACGCGATTTCCGAGATCCGGTGTATATGCAGAAACAGCACCGCCGGGGGCCCGTGGACCTCCTCTTCCATGGGGAGACGGGATGCTTCACCATGTTGATGTTTCCCCCGAATCAGGACCTCATGCACAACTATGCGGGCATGGGGCTTGGGGGTGGCACTGGTGCCGGGATTGACCCCTTTATTACCAACAAACAAGTCGTCTTCCTGGGGGATTCCACCTTTTTCCACAGCGGGATGCTGGCCATTTCCGATTCTCTGAAACACGGTCAGGATATCGCCTACGTGATTCTCGACAATAAAACCACCGCCATGACCGGTCACCAGCCGACGCCCGGGAACGATTACGATGTCATGGGCCGCCCCACCTTTGCCCAGAGCATTGAGCGAATCGTTGAAGGCATGACTCATGGGACCGGCATCGCGGTCACACGGGTCAATCCGGCCTACCGGGCCAGCTACCGCCAGCTCATCGAGGAGACCATTCTGCAAGATGGTGTAAAGGTCATCATCGCCGATAAGGAATGTGGGATTACCTATCACCGGCGCGTGAAACGCGAGAAGAAACAGATCCTCAAAGAACGGGGGTTCTTGCCTCAGGAACAGCACATGAACATCACCCCTGAGGTCTGCGAATTCTGTCTGGAGTGTACCCGGGTCACCGGATGTCCCGGCCTCACCATTGAGGACACCTGGTACGGCCCGAAGATTGTGACTGATCGCTCCACCTGCGTTGACGATGGGGCCTGCGCCAAGGTGAAGGCCTGTCCCTCGTTTGAAGAGGTCGTGGTGACCCGCCGCCAAGCGCCGGTGGATCCCTGGATAGAACAGCGCTTGTCAGAGGTGACCGTCCCCGAGGTGCCCTTCCGGCGCGTTGAAAAGGTCTGGTGCGCGTATACCGCGGCGGTGGGGGGGATGGGCGCGGGGGTGGTGACCTCCATTTTGGTGCGGGCCGGGGTGTCGCAGGGATATCAGGTGTTGTTTGCCGATAAGAAGGGACTCGCCATTCGGAATGGCGGGGTGTATGCCCATGTGTTGTATTCGGTGGACGGGGTGGTGCGGTCCCCCATCATCCCCTATGGGAAGGCCGATCTTCTCCTGGGGATTGACCTCCTTGAGGCGGTGCGGGGGCTCGATCCCCACGCCACGATGCGGGTCGCCAGCCCCCAGCGGACGGTGGCGGTGGTGAACACCGCGAAGACGCCGACGATCCTCACCTTGATGGGCGAGGACGATTTTTCGCCGCAGGAGCTGGAAGCGACCCTCAAGCGGTATACCCGTTCGGAGGCGTATTTTGGGGCTGATGCCTCCGCCTTCTCCGAACGGCTCTTTGGGAGCAAACTTTACACGAACATCATGCTGTTAGGGATGGCCTACCAACATGGGGCGTTGCCCGTCGCGCTCGAGAACCTCCGCCAGGCGATACGAGAGTCAGTCCGGCCGGAGGAACTCGAACAAAACCTCCGGGCCTTCCAAGCGGGACGGATCCTGGTCCATACCCCAGCCAGGGTGTTGTCGCCCTCGGTCCCACTGACCTACCGGGAGATGCTCGAGGCGAAGGCCTCGCTGTTGCGAAAGCGTTTCTGGAACGGCCGCTCGCTGGCTCAAGCCTACCAGCACCTGGTGGGACAGGCAGTGGCGCGCTTAGGGCTCGACGAGGTCACCCATCGGCAGTTTGCGCTCCGGGTGTATGACCTGATCCACTACGAGAACCTCAAGTACGCGGCGACGTATGTGGCCCGGGTGTTAGCCATTCGAGCGAGGGATACCGCTCGACACGGCTGGGAAGCGACCAAGGCCGTGATCCAGAACCTGCACAAGGTTCTGCTCATTAAGGATGAGGTGTACGTGGCGCATCTCTTGACCAGCCCGGAGAAACGTCAGCGGGATCGCGAACGCTATGGTGTTGAACCAAACCGGGGTGACCGCATTCGCTATTTCCATTTGAACCGTCCCCAGTTCACGGTGTTTGGCCGGGACTTTGAGTGGGACATGCGGACCCGGGACTGGCAGCTCGCGGTGATGAAACGGTTGAAGGTCCTCCGTCGCTGGCTGCCTGGCTGGCATGCCCGCGAGAAGGCCTTCCGGGACTGGTACGTGAGCCTGGTGGATCGCTTCACCTACCAGGACGAGACGACCTACACCTTATATCTTCAGGCGCTCCGGGTCCCGGAGACGGTGAAGGGGTATAGAGCGATCCGCTATCCCAAGATGGAGGAGGCCCAGCGCTTCGCTGAACAGCTCATCCGCCAAGCCTCAGAGCCGGTGCGGACCCCCGCGCTGGTCTATGAAAATCCGTAAAGCGAAGATCACCGACGTCAGAGAAATGCATCGGCTCCTGAACTTCTACGCCGATCGCCGGGAGCTCTTGCCGCGCGCCCTCTCCGAACTCTACGAAAATCTTCAGTCGTTCTACGTTGCGGAACAGCAAGGCAAGCTCATCGGGTGTTGCTCCTTGCAGGTCACCTGGGACAACCTGGCGGAGGTAAAAGCCCTGGCGGTGGATACCCAGTACCAAGGGAAAGGTCTGGGGACCCAACTCCTGAAAGCCTGCCTGAAGGAAGCGAAGGCACTGGGCATCCCGCGGGTTTTCACCCTGGCGATTCGGACGGGGTTCTTTGAGAAGGTCGGTTTTCGCGCGGTCCAGAAAAAGGAGCATTTCCCTCACAAGGTGTGGACCGAATGCATCCGATGTCCCTATTATCCGGAAAAATGCATTGAAACCGCGATGGTCCTGGACCTCGGTCCCAAACGGAAGGCCGTCGTGCCTGCCGCGGTGACACCCACTGATCTGCCCATGGCGGTGATCGTTCCTTCCGAACCGACAACCACATAATGAAGGAACCTCACCCGCCCTACGGGCGGCCTCTCCCAAGGGGGGAGAGGCGAAGGAGTTGAGGATGGGGTCCGCCTGGCAGAACTTCGTCGCCTGGTGGCGGGGGCACCTCCGGGTCAAGCTCCTGACGTGGTTTGGCTTAGCGGTGGCGGTGCCGGTCCTCGTGGTTGCCAGCCTGCTGGTAGCGATCAGCGAACAAGCGTTGGTGCAAGCGATTGACCGCCAACAGAGCGCGATGGCGCGATCCATTGTGGAGCGTGTCGAAGAACGGCTCAAGGGATATCGGGCGCTGTTGGACGCGGTCGCCAAACAGCCAGACCTGAAACGTTGGTCGCTCTCCCAAGAAGAGCAATGGCTGCGTGGCCTCATGGATCGTCAACCGGCGTTTCAGACCGTCGCCTTCATCAACCCGAAGGGACGGGAAACCCTCAGGGTAGAGCGGGCAGGCCGCCGACTCCGCGTGCGGCGCCGGCTGGTGGACCGTTCCACTGAGGACGCCGTGGCCCAGACGGTTCAGCGACGAACGAGCTATGTGGGGCGACCCGTCTTCGGGAGAAACGGGGTACCTGAACTCCTCTTGGCCGAGCCACTGGGCGTGAGCGGAGGGTTGGAGCGACGCCAAGGGGCCCTGCTCGTAACGGTGAGCTTGGACCCGCTCTCTTCGCTCGTCGCTGAGGCACAGGTAGGCCCGCGCGGACAAGCCTTCATCCTCGATGGGGACGGGGTCCTCATCGCCCACCCCATCCCGGAACGGGTGCGGGCCCGTGCGAACTTCCGGGGGCTGCCGATGGTGCAAGAGTTTATCGCGGCGGGCCGCCGGTTCCACAGCGCCTTAAGGGAGCACCGGGATGAGGGGGGGGAGCCGGTGGTGTCGTTAGCGATGGCCGTCAAGAGCTTGCCGGGCATCGTGGTGGTCCAACAGCCCAAGGCGGTGGTCTATGAGCCGCTCCGCGCCATGCGCGCTCGATTTGTGGGGTGGACGTTCCTTTGGCTGGGATTTTTCGTAGGGGCCGGCTGGTTTTTGATCAATCGCATCCTCCGGCCTGTGCGTGAGCTGCAGCGGGGGGTAGAACAGCTCAAGGCAGGCCAGTGGCAGGTCCAGCTCGTCGTGCAGACGGGTGACGAGCTGGAGACGTTGGCTCGAACCTTCCAACAGATGGCCATCGCCCTGGGGGAACTGGAGGAACTCCGGCGCGACCTGATTGCGATGATCGTACACGACCTGAAATCACCTTTGACGGTAATCCTGGCCTCGTTGGATTTGCTCTCAGCCAGAGAGGGGGGAGCGGTGACCGACACGCAACAGCGGTTCCTCAGCTTAGCCCGGCAATCCGGCCAGGACCTGCTGGACATTATTCAGAACCTCTTGGATGTGGCCAAAATGGAAGAAGGGAAATTGGTGCTTCACCGGGAACCCTGTGCCCTCGCCGAGTTGATTCGATCCCAGGTCTCGCGCTGGACACCCGTGGCGCAGTTGGAAGACAAGACTATCCACACGGACCTCGTGGAGGATGTCCCACCCGTGCGACTTGACCGCCCCCTGATCATGCGTGTCATCAGTAATCTGTTGGCGAATGCCCTGCGGCATACCTCGCGGGGTTACGGAGTGATCAGCGTGACGCTTACCGCGGGTGAATCTGCGGTTACCGTGCAAGTGCAGGATAACGGTGAAGGGATCCCCCAGGAATATCAGGAGAAGATCTTCGAAAAATTTGTCCAAGCTGCCAGGAAACGGGCGCGTGTGAGAACGGGCGTGGGGCTTGGCTTAACCTTTTGTAAGATGGCGGTGGAGGCGCACGGAGGCCGCATCGGGGTGGAAAGTCAACCCGGTCACGGCAGCACCTTCACCTGGACCCTTCCTCGGGAACCTCAGTTGACCGCAAAACATAAAGAACCTGTTGTAAAATCAATCTAAAAAAGATTCCCTTGCGGAGTG
Source organism: Elusimicrobiota bacterium (assembly GCA_016196785.1). Lineage (GTDB taxonomy): Bacteria > Elusimicrobiota > Elusimicrobia > 2-01-FULL-59-12 > JACPXA01 > JACPXA01. Next base: position 40 of record JACPXA010000086.1, on the reverse strand, counting down.
ACAGGGAATTTGTTAAACTGAAACGCGCCATGAAAATCGG
>JACPXA010000085.1 GCA_016196785.1 Elusimicrobiota bacterium | reverse complement strand
GTTGAATTATTTGCTGTGTTGAGTCTTCAGTCGTCATTCCCGCGCAAGCGGGAATCCAGGGGTCTTGGCCGTCGCACCATTCGGTTCCTTCTAGGAGTTGCCTTGTGGCCGTTCTGCTGGGGAACGCTGCGCGCCCTCCCAACCGTCTTTGTACCGTTCGGTGACATCCCGGAAGGAACGCTCTATCTCTTGTTCGGGGTTGTCACATACCTCGTGGCCCATCTCCTCTTGGCGGTTCCCATCCGGACCTACGTGTTCGGTCATGAGCTTACCCATGCGCTGGCGGCATGGCTGGTGGGGGGGAAGGTTCGAAAATTCCACGTGTCCCGCCGGGGGGGCAGCGTCACCGTCACCCAGTCGAACCTCTTTGTCGCCTTGGCCCCGTACCTGTTCCCGCTCTATACCCTCTGTGTTGTGCTCGCGTACGCTATCGCCCAGCGGTTTGTCGTCCATCCCTTCCTTCGCCCTACCGCGCTCTTCCTGGTGGGGTTGACGCTGGCGTTTCATGGGGCGCTCACGGTCCAGGCACTTCGCCAGCGACAGCCGGATGTGACCAAGAGCGGATCGGTGTTGTCCTATAGCCTCATCTGGATTGGGAATTGTGCGGTGCTCGTGCTGCTCCTCCGGGTGCTGTTTCCGGCGGTGGTCTCGGCGCGGGAATTTTTTAACATCGCAGGCCACGAAAGCCTGGCAGCTTGTTCCTGGTTGGGAAACACATGCTGGGAACAGATGCAAGCCCTTCGGTTGCGTATCGGACAATCCCTAGGCTGACCGATTCATGGATCCGCTCTCGCACGGACTCTTAGGCTATCTCCTGGCCAAGGGGGGCGCTCCCCAGGACGCATCGCTAAAGCCCCTCCTCCCCTGCATTGGCGGCGCTGTCCTGCCGGACCTCGATGTATTTTTCCCGCTGGGCTTGGAGGGCCCGTTGGTCACACACCGGAGCGCGACCCACTCGTTTGTCGGGGGTGCGTTGCTCGCTACCGCGCTCGCCGTGGGACTACGGTGGTGGCGCCCCCAGTGGAAATTCCCATACCTCTGGCTGGCAGCCTATGTTGGTGTATTATCCCATCTCTTAGGGGATTGGGCCACCTCCTATGGCACCCCGCTCTTTTTACCCTTCATCACCGAGAACTTCTCGTTGGATTTAATTTCTAATCTAGAATTGGTATTGTTGGGGGGCATGGCGCTCACGGTGATAGCGCTGTGGCGTTGGCCTCGACAAGGGCCCAGAATTCTTGGAGTGGCCGGTCTCATCGGTCTTGGGTATCTCGGGGGACGCCTTTGGACCAAGCACGCGGCCATCGAGCGGGTCAACCAACGTCTCTCAATCGCTTCCAGTGTCATCCGGATCGCCGCCTTGCCCTCATTGTTGAATCCACTCGCCTGGCGTGTGATCGTCATCACCTCCGACCGATACGTAGTCTCTGAACTTACCCCTTGGACACAGGCTCCTCGGGAGCGAGGCTTCCCCAGACCGCGTGCCGATGACCCAGCTCTCCTTGTATGCGACCAGAGCTCGCTCGCTCGTCGGCTCTCCCGGAACAGCCGCTTTCCCTTGGTCCTCAGCCGGCCGGCACAAAACGGCGGGATCCAAGTCCTCCGGAGCGACCTTCTCTTTGTGCGAGGACGGTATCCCCGCTTTGGGGTATTGTTAGAAGCAGACGCCTCCGGGACGCTACGCTCCCAACGGCGGTTCCTGGTCTCCCAAGCGTGGGACGTGGAGCGAGGGAGAGGCATGTGAAGATGCCCATGTTCTCCAAGCTCATCGTCTTCGTCAGTGTGTGCAGCGCAGTTTTTGCTGTCGCAGAGACGCTGCCGGTATGGGAGGCACGGCCTGGGAATTTTTATGGGAATGGCCCCTCAGATCAAAAGTTCATCACCTTGACCTTTGATGATGGCCCGGGGAAGGAGACCCCGCGCATTTTAGAAATCCTCGCGCGATACCAGATCCACGCAACGTTCTTCATGGAAGGATCTCAGGTTGATCGTTACCCCGAGATCGCTAAACAAGTGGTGACGGCGGGCCACGAGGTGGGGAATCATTCGTATACCCATGTTAATTTTTATCGCTACAAAAAGCCCGATGCCAGAACCCGCTTGCGTGAGGAACTCCAGAAGGCAGCGGCCGCCATTCAGCGAGCGACCGGGGTACAACCCGTCCTCCTCCGGATGCCCCACGGGTATTTTCGGTCCTGGGTGCGTGAGGTGGCCCGTGCCGAGGGCTACACCGTCGTCCACTGGTCGTTCGGATGTGATTGGAAACCGATGTCCGCAGAGACCATGGCCCAGGCCTACATCGTCCACGCCCGGCCAGGCGCGATCTTCCTCTTCCACGACGGGGGAAAGACCCGCCAGCGAACCGTCGAGGCTCTCCCAGTGATCTTCGACACCCTCCAACGCGCCGGCTACACCTTCGGTCCCATCCGTACCTGGCTCCGCTCTCGTTCATCTGTTAAGTAGTTGTTGAGATTCTTTCTCGCCCCACCTCACAAAAACTTTAGGTGGCTTAAACGCAACTTTACCCTTGATTCATGAGATGCTATCATTGCAGTGTGAGTCACCGGCTCATCAGGAGGAGTAGGTTATACGACGCTCGATGGGAGAAAACAGCTACAACCATCTCCCTGTGCCTTTTGGCCATCGGTTCTTGGTGTGCACCGGGGTACGCGCGCGAAGAGCGATCGGCGCCGATTTTCTGGATCGCCTTTAACCCCTATGGACCCTATCAACTAGACGGTCAGACCCGATACCGAGGTCTCCGCGATTGGGGGGACATGCTCCGCAGCACCACCCGATGGCCGGCCGCCTATCGCCTGACCGATGCCTTTGACGTGGATCTGGACGACCTATCGGCTTACTTCGATGGACCTGATGATTTGATCCGCGATGGCTTTGCCCGGTTTCTGACACGGGGTTATCTGGAGCTCTCTCCTTACTTTGTCGCCAGAAGAGATACCCCTGGCCAGTGGTTGTTTGATCCAAGCGCCGATGCTTGGAAAGAGCCGTTTCGGGAATTGAAACGATTCATTACAAACAGACGGATCAATGACCCGAAAATAGTTGTATTTATTGACACCTATGACGTCGCCGATGGGCTGGGCCTGGATGCTGAGACGATCCCAGCGGATCACTATGTCCAAGAAGTCCTCAAAAACGTCCAAGCCATCCGGGATTTGTTTCGGCAGTTATCGCTGCCAGACCCCCTGATCACCCTCCATGAACTTCTTCCCAGGCGAAACCCTTCCAGTGTCTATAGCATGGTTTTGGCGCACCTGCCCCAATTCGAGGAAAAGCAAAGGACGATGGGCATCCAACTGGACGGCCTGGTCTTTGACGCATTCGAAGAGGATCCTCGTTCAGTGTCTGATAGCTGTCGTGATTCGAGCATACCCCTGGATGTTGCGGAGGAGATCTTTCAAAAGACGCGCGATATCAAGCTGAAGGTCGGACTGTTTATCGTTCCGCATACCGCTCGTGCCAATCCGCCTTGTCCGGAGTTTGGAATTAGTGACCAGCAGGTGTTTGAATCCTATGTGGCCTCGGCACGGCAGCTGACTTCGTTAAGGGTACGGCCCGATTTTTATTTCCTGGCCAGTTGGATGGACTACCCAAGAACAGGACTTCCGGAAACAGGGGCCAACACCGTGACCCGCGCGATCCTTGAAGTCAACAGGGCCCTGTGCAAGCGAGGGGATGCCAACTGCGACGGGGTACTGGACGCCCGGGATGTTCAGATTTGCGTCAACTTTATTCGAGATGGGCATCCCCTTTCCCTTCAAGAGCGGTGTGACCTTAACCGTGACGGCCAAGTGACGCAAGCCGATATTCACGCACTGACCCGCCAGATCATCCAATAACCGTAAAAATCATCGAGAAATGAAAAAGGGAATCAGGGCGGTTTATACGTCGGCCTTCACGAAGAACCATGGGGTCACCTTGACGGGATGGCCTCGAGGCCATCCCCTTTATTTTGAAGTCGGCAGCGACAATGGGAAAAGTTATACCCTCGCTTATTACCAGCAGTTGTTTTGTTAAGCAGTTGTTAAGCTTTCTGACATCCTAACCCTCAGCAAACTTAATCAAAAATTAATCTAACCTTCAGGCAATTTTAATCTCCCCCTGGTACACTTAAACCAGCCAGTCAGCGGGCGCAAGAACTGCCTTTAAAATGGTACGAAAAATTTACACAACGTTTACCAAAGCTTCATGCAATCTTTATCCCTGGAAAGCTATTCTTATAGTGTGAGACATCCCGTGTCCTGGTTACGCTGGCCCGCTGCCGGAATGGTGGTGGTCTTCTTTTATTCCAATGTCCTGGCTCCGCCCTTGGCGCAGGCGGGGTTCTGGGAGGAGCGCAGACAGGCGGTTCACACCCGAACTGGGCAAGCTCCACCGTTGGGGCGATCGGCGAATGGGACCTCTCCACTGCCCGCTGAAGCCTCCCAACTCCTGGCCAGCCTTCCTTCTCCGGTCACTCAGCTCCCCTTCGGCAGCGTTGCAGCTCCGGTTGCAACCGGTGCTCCTTCTCTTCCGCACGTGCCATCCGAACGCTTACATCTTGCCCTTACCGACGGCCATCTGCCCGGTTGGCTCACCGCCTTAGCCTCCTCCCATGGGACCTTGCGTGAGGTCTACTTGCCCTCCGCCTCGCCCACTGAGTTGGTGGTTCACCTCCAAGATGCCCACGAGCATGAGGAGGCCCAGCGCAACCTCGCCGTCTTGGTGGAGACCTTC
>JACPXA010000057.1 GCA_016196785.1 Elusimicrobiota bacterium | reverse complement strand
GGTGAGGGGGGATTTGGCTCGGAGAAATCCCCCTCCTTCCCCCTTTGCGAAAGGGGGAGGTACGGGGGGGGCCGCGTCGGTGAAGTGAGCACGAGTTGATAGGTGCCATCAGGGGCGTTCCACGGACAGGGCCACCGCCCCTGGGCCTTCAAGCCGCCCGGTGGAGGCCATTGTCCGGCGATCCCGGCAGGAAAACGTAACAACACTTCCTTCAGTCCTCCAATGGTCGTCACTGGCTGACTGCTGCGTTCAACGTGAACAATGAGCGGGGAGAGGAGTTGATTTTCAAACCCCCTCACCCTCCCCTCTCCCCCTGGAAGGGGGAGAGGATTAAGGTGAGGGGGTGTGCTGAAATGCTCCAAGCGGGCTTCAATATCAATGAACTCGTCATGGAAGTAGATGGGCTTTCCCGTGGTGATGGTGACGGAGGGGGGTGGTGGCGGCCTAAGTTTGGGGCGCACTCGGGCGAGCCCTAAGAGGCCCAGGCCAAGACCAAGACACGCTACCCACACTAGTCTCTTGATCCCTTCCCCCCTTGCGGGGGAAGGTGAGGATGAGGGGTGCTGCTCCGCCAGATATGTCCCCCTCACCCCCACCCTCTCCCGCCAGGGGAGAGGGATGTTTTTAAGAATCGTCTTACTGTTCAAGGAGAAACGTCACCGGACCATCGTTCTTGATCGTCACAAGCATCATTGCCCCAAAATGCCCCGTTTTGACCGTGAGTCCGCTCTGGGCCAGGGCTTGCACAAAGGCCTCGTACACCACTCGAGCCTCCGGGGGAGGCGCGGCCTCGGTCAGGTCCGGCCGTCGCCCTTGTTCGCAGTTACCGTACAACGTCACTTGGGACACCACCAGCAATTCCCCTTGGATTTCCAAGACAGAACGGTCCAGGTTCTGTGTTTGGTTTGGGAAGATCCGGAGGTTGAGGATCCTATCGGCCAGCGAGCGGGCCACTTCACGGGTATCCCCCCGTTTGATCCCGACCAGAATCGCCAGCCCCTGTCCGATCTCCTGCGGATGGACTCCTTCGATTCTCACACTTGCGTGTCGCACCCGTTGGACGACAACTCTCATAGGAATTCTAGGGGGAGCCGGGGGCGTGGCTGCGTTCGCTACGCTTCTGGCCCTCCTCGAAACGCTGGTGTGCTCGGGCGCATGCGCGCCCTGCGCTCACCGCGTTTCTACGGAGGCCGCTTAGGCTCACTCCGCCATGCCCCCGGTTCCCCCATACCAAATCTGCGCCCTCGGGGAGAATCGAACTCCCATCACCAGCTCCGGAGGCTGGCACTCTGTCCATTGAGCTACGAGGGCGATGTGTGTTTTTTGGAAAGCTGCTGCTCGACCAACTGGGGAACCTGCCGGAGGACTTCCTGGAGTCGCTCGAGGTTTTTCCCGCCGCCTTGGGCAAACTCAGGCCGTCCCCCCCCAGACCCACCCAGCCGCGCCGCTAACTCCTTAGCGAGGCGACCCGCATGGATTCCACGGGCAACCAAGTCTGTGGTGACCGAGGCCACAAAGGCAATTTTTTCTGTACTGGTCGCAAGGACCACCACCCCAGAGCCCAGTCGGGCTTTCAGTTGATCGGCCGCCCCCCCAAGCTGTTTCGCGTCCGTAGCCTCGAGTTGTCCGCTGATGATGGGCCTGGAAGGTCTTCACTTGACTCGCGAACTCCTCGGCGCGTTGGAGCAGGCGATCCACCCGGTCAGCGAGCTCCTGGGGAGTCACCTTGAGCTTGGCCGCGAGTCCCTGGAGCAGCGTCTCGAGCCCCCTCACGTACCGCAACGCCTCTTCCCCAGCCACCGCCTCGATCCGCCTGAGGCCTGATCCAATGGAACCGACGCTCATGATCTTGACGAAGCCGATCTCCCCGGTCGCTTGGACATGCGTGCCCCCGCAGAGTTCCAGGCTCACCTTCTCTTCTTCAAGATGTTCCCATCCCTGAGGGGCGATGAGGACACACCGGACCGTTTCCCCGTACCTCTCTCCGAAGAACGCCAAGGCCCCAAGCTGCTGGGCAGTCGCACGATCGGTCTGGCGAATGGATACCGGCAGGTTCCTGAGCACGTAGGCGTTGACTTCTTGTTCAGCCTGGGCCACGTCTTCTTCGCGGAGTGGACCTGTATGGGTAAAATCAAAGCGCAAGCGGTCTGGCGCTACCAGCGACCCCGCTTGCGTGACGTGAGGGCCCAGGTGGCGTCTCAGCGCGGCGTGCAAGAGATGCGTCGCGGTGTGGTGGCGCCGAATGGCTTGGCGGCGTGCACGGTCCACCATCGCGACCACCCGCTGTCCCACTCGGATTGTCCCGCGACGGACGGTCACCCGATGCACGATCAACCCCTCCAGGGGCTGTTGGGTGTCGAGGACCTCTGCCAAGAAACTCGCCTGGCGCGGATCTGGGTGGTCCGCCAGCGTGCCGGTATCGCCGACTTGGCCGCCCCCCTCCGCATAGCACGGGGTTTCTTTGAGGAACACCGAGCCGCTTTCCCCAGCCTCCAAGCGAGGGACTTCTTGGAGATGTTGGATATCGGTCGGATGAGCCTTGACGACCGCCATTACCGTGGTTTCGAGAGAAAGCGTCTCATAGCCTCGGAACCGCGATTCCCCTAGCTTGCTCCGCAAAGCCGTATACCGGGTGATGTCCTGGGCCCCAGATCCGGCCCAGGCGGCCTTTGCGGTTTCCACCGCCTGGGTTTTGGCTTGTTGAAATCCGGTGAGGTCTACCTGCATCCCAGCCTCTTTGGCAATTTCCTCTGTGAGCTCGATGGGGAACCCGTAGGTATCGTAGAGTCGGAAGGCCTGATCCCCTGGGATGGCCGTCGCTTGACGCGCCCTCAACTGCTCGATGAGTTCGCCAAGCAAGCGGAAGCCAGTCTCCAAGGTTTCGAGGAATTTCTCTTCCTCCGTCTTGGTGACGGAGGCGATGGTTGCGCGCCGGTGGGTCAGTTCCGGATAGACCTCTTGCATCTGCGTGATGACCACTTCTATCGCACGGTAGAGGAACGGTTCCTTTACCCCCCCGAGCGTACCCTGCCGCAGCGCCCGGCGGAGGAGCCGGCGGAGAACGTACCCACGGCCTTCATTAGAGGGCAAGACGCCATCCCCTATGAGAAAGGCGATCGCCCGGGTGTGGTCAGCAAGGATCCGGAGGGCCACAGGATGAGGGGGTTTCAGTTTGTCAGTAAACCACTGAATGAGGGGTTGGAAGGTGTCGGCGTCGAAGAGCGAGCCTTTCCCTTGGGCGACCGCCGCGAGCCGCTCCAGTCCCATCCCGGTATCAATGTTCTTGCGTGGGAGCGGATGCAGCGTCCCGCTCGAATCCCGATCGAATTGGGTAAACACCAGGTTCCAGATCTCCAGATACCGGTCGCAGTCACACCCCGGGCCGCAGGTCGGACGTTGACACCCAAAGGCCTCGCCCGTGTCGTATAGGATCTCCGAGCAAGGGCCGCACGGGCCCGTCGGTCCCATGGTCCAGAAGTTGGTGTCCGCGCTGAGTCGGACGATCCGTTCGGGCTTGACCCATTGTTGCCACAGCGCTCGAGCTTCTTCATCTTCCCGAAAGATCGAGATCCACAGCCGCTTGGGGGAAAGCGCGATCTCCTTGGTCAGGAACTCCCAGGCCCATGCGATGGCCTCGGTTTTGAAGTAATCCCCAAACGAAAAGTTGCCGAGCATCTCGAAAAAGGTGAGGTGCCGGTTGGTTCGTCCCACCTGTTCGATGTCAGAGGTTCTCAGACACTTTTGGCAGGAGGCGGCCCGTTTCAGGGCCGGCGAGGCGGTCCCCAGGAACTGCTGTTTGAACTGGACCATCCCGGCGCTGGTGAGGAGCAGCGTCGGATCAGCCGACGGGGCGAGCGAATCGGAGGGGACCACCGTGTGATCTCGCCCACCGAAAAACGACAAAAATTGGCGGCGGAGCGCCTCGGTGGTCAACGTCAATACGTTCTAAAAGATGGCTCGACAGGTTCTGGGTTTGGTCTTCTTCACCTGGCCCATAGGGGTGATGAGCCGGGCGACAATGGTATGGACGCCTGGCGTGACATGGGGCCAATCGAACCACCAGAAACCAACCGCATGGCGGCAGCGCTGCCAGGTTCCGCCATCAACGGAAACCTCCACGTTGTGTCCCCCCTCAGCGCCGACACGGACGGAATAGAACGGATGTCGAATGACCTCCCGCTCTCGAGGGTAGTCCAGCACGACAAAGGGCGGCGTGAGCCGTCCCACCAGCTTGGTTTTCAAACGGTTCTTGTGGAAGGCAAGAGAGATAGGCATGGGTGTTATCCTCCTAACGATGAATGGGTTGGGGACAGACCTTCTATAGAATGAGGATCTGTCCCTGAACTATGAAACACGTGATAGTCCAGGGTTGGAAAGAGGTTGTCGCGAAACTCGAGCTCCGAGAGGAAGGTCGGGTCAATGCGCCCCTCGAGGAGCTGTTCCTCAAGGGCGAGGAACCGGTGCACATGGTCACGCACTCGGCGGTGGGCATACGGGGCGGCGGTGCCGACCGTCATGAGGAATGGCCAATCCGAGGCTTGGACCAAGAGGACCTCCCGGGCTGCCTGATTCAGGGCGCGACGCCGAATCCCCGTGGCATCGGGGATGCGATCCGCCAACGCGGTCATGCGCCGAACCACGGTGTGAAGATGGCGGTAGATCCAATCGTTCGACCCGTTCAGCCAGACCTCGTGATACCCCTTGTCTCCCCACGACGACATCGTTGGTTGAACCACTTGCAGCGTTGGAGAGGTGGCGAGATATTCACTCGGGGTCATCAGGCGGATGGCAGGGTCACTGGCGGCGGCTTGCCTGAACACCGATTCCAGAAAATCAATTCCCTCAAACCACCAGTGGCCAAATAATTCCGCATCGTACATCGAGACAATGAGGGGAGGATGACTGAGCAACTGGCGGAGGGTGGCCACCTGTCGTTGCCGTTGACTCAGGAAATCCGCCGCATGGGCAACCGCCGTCTGTCGCGCTTCCTCCGGTTGATACGGGGCTTTGTCGCTGAGGGGGACCTTCCCGGGGTCGTGGGGTACCGAACAGGATCCCATGCGTCTCCACAAAGAAAAACCGGAGACCGGCTTCTTTGAGCAGCTCGTCGTCCCCCGGGGTATAGGCGCATTCCGACAGCCAGATTCCGCGCGGGGGGCGCCCGAAATATCGCTGGTATTCCTCAATCCCGACTCGGAGCTGTGCCTTGACGGCCGGTCGGTAGACCTGCAACGGAAGATACCCATGCGAGGCGCAACAGGTGATGAGCTCCAGTTTGCCCAGGTCTTGAAAGTGACGAAACGCGGCCAGGAGATCTCCAGAATACCGCGAGTTGAACCAGGCCTGGCACCGTTGGAAGAGTCGGTCGTACATCTCGACCACCGGCAGGAACGGGGAGGAACGGCTACGGTGTAACTCCTTTTGACAGAGCTCAATTCGGAGAGCAAGATAACGTTGGTAGCGGCGGCGGAGGAGGTCATCTGCCAACATCGCACACAAGGTGGGGCTCAAGGACATGGTTAATCGCCAGTCAACGCTCTCGTCGGTCAGCCGTTGAAAGAGATCGAGGAGTGGGAGATAGGTCTCAGTGAGGCCTTCGAAGAACCAGTCTTCTTCCAGGAAATCATCATGTTCCGGATGCCGCACGAAGGGGAGATGCGCGTGGAGGACGAGACAGAGGGAGCCGACTGGATTAGAACTCATCTCATCAATCCTTTTCGGCCTGCAATGCCGGCTGGTGGCCTACGGCTTCGTCAGGCTCGCTCGGCAGACGTTCCGTTGTCAAGTCTGCCCTCGCTCGCCTTCCTGGCCTCGGCTCACCATCCGACATTTCGCTTCGAAAACCATTGATGAGATGAGTTCTGAGCTCACTTCGCCATCACCGCCGGTTCCCTCCTGCCCCCTGGCCATGAAAATCCAACCTGGAGCCGCTCCCATCGTTGGAGGAGGCGTTGCACGAGGTGTTGAGCCCACTCCACCGAGCCAGCCTTGACCCGGTGGGTGCGGAACCGTTCGAGGAGCTTCTCAAAGGTCTCCTGGTCAATGCTCATCCAGCGTTCATCAACGACGTCAGAGACTTGCCCAAGCGGCAGGTGCACCACGTTGGACCGGAGCAGACAGAAGAACCGTCCATCCGCCGTCTTGAGACCTAGTTCCACGCAATAACTGCGGCCGGGTTGGTCCACTTGGATGTACCAGTTGTTCGCGACGGGAGTGATCGTGATGTCAAAGAACCGATTCTCTGTCACAGCATGGACCCGGAGCACACGCTCTGAGTGTTGCACGATCTCAGCCCCCCACCGCAGTGCACACTCTTGCCAGAGCGCTTCGGTAAGCTCCCAATAGGCAAACATCCAATGGGGATCCCTCGGGAGAAGGACAAGGACGTCTTCTCCATAGGTGTCCGGGAGCGGTGCGCCAGGTGTTAGCGCCACCGCCTCCCAGTGCCCGTTTCTGTGCGCTTGCGGAGAGCTCATTCGATACATGAAACTAAAATTTACTCCAGAGGTCAAACTCTCCCACTCATGGCAGGCAAAGGACCTTTCCCTGCGTCTCAGCCAGGAGCGTTCCTTGTCCATCACGGATTCGTGCGCTGGCGAGGATGAGCCGGTTGCGCTTTTCATGGATCTCCCCCTCCACCCTGAGCGATTCGCCCACCCTCGCCATGTGGTGGTAGCGGACCAGCATCTCCACCGATACCGCGTTACCATACAGCCGCCAGGCGAGGTGTCCGATCGCTTCATCTAACAGGGAGGCGAGGATCCCTCCATGAACGATCCCAACGTACCCCTGATGGCGCCGCTCGGGGAGGAAGGTCGTAGAAATGTGCCTGCCAGCAACGTGCCACGTGAGGCGCAGCCCGTACGGATTATCCATCCCGCAGGCAAAGCAGTACCCATCATCTTTGAGCTCCATGATCCCTGTCAATGACGGAAGTGGCGGATGCCGGTGAAGACCATGGCGAGGCCGTACTCGTTGGCCGCTTTAATCGTCTCGTCGTCACGAATGGAACCTCCCGGTTGGATAATGGCGGAGATCCCCGCTTTCGCCGCTTCATCCACACAGTCCCGGAACGGGAAGAAGGCATCGGAGGCCATCACCAAGGGGAGTTGAACGGTGAGGATCAGCTGCTGTTGCTGGCTCATCTTCATGACTGCCACCCGCAGCGCATCAATGCGGGACATCTGGCCAGCACCGATCCCCAGCGTGCCACTTCCCCGAGCCAGAACGATCGCGTTGGAAGTCACGTGTTTGGCCACGCGCCAGGCGAAGTCCAGGGAGATCAGTTCTTCAGGAGTCGGGGCGCGCTTTGTGACCGTCTTCATCTCCGCGAGGGTAGGGTAATCCCGCTCCTGCAGGAGAATCCCCCCCGAGATCCGTTTGATGTCGAGTTCATGGGGCGCGGTCAAGTGCGAGGGGTGTTGGAGGAGCCGAAGTTTCTCCTTGGAGCGAAAGGCCTCCAGCGCCTCCGGTCGGAATCCCGGTGCAATGAGACATTCGAAGAACATCTTGAGCGTCTCTTGAGCGGTTTCCTGGTTGACTTCCTTATTGAACCCAATGACCCCTCCAAAGGCGCTCACGGGGTCGCTCGCGAGGGCGCGACGCAGAGCTTCGACGAGGGTCTCCGCCACCGCCACCCCGCACGGGTTGTGATGCTTGATCACCACCGCCGCCGGTTGCGAGAACTCATTCACAAGCTGCCACGCCGCCTCCATGTCCCCAAGGTTGTTGAACGACAGTTCTTTCCCCTGGAGTTGTTTGGCGGTGGCCACCCCCCACTCCAGACTCCTAGCCCCGGTTTCCCTATACAGCGCCGCCCGTTGGTGTGGGTTCTCCCCGTATCGCAGATCCTGGGCTTTCTTAAAGCCCAAGGCGAGTTCGTTGGGGAAGGGGTCTCGGACCTTCCCGCGCTCGCGAAAGTAGGCAGAAATGACGGCATCGTAGCGCGCCGTATGCGTAAAGGCCTTCGCGGCCAGCGCCCGGCGGAACTCGAGAGATGTGTTCCCATCCTGCCCTTCCTCTTGTAACGCCTCCAGGACCTTCGGGTAATCGTTCGGATCGCAGACCGCCGTCACATGCTGGAAGTTTTTAGCGGCGGCACGGAGCAGTGCGACCCCGCCGATATCAATGTACTCCACGAGTTCTTCTTCAACCAGGTGGTGTTCCGTCACGATCCGCTCAAAGGGGTAGAGGTTCACGACCACGAGGTCAAACGGCTCGATGCCCAATTGGGCTAACTCCCGTTCGTGGTTGGGATCTCCCCGGCGGGCTAACAGCGCCCCAAAGATTTTGGGGTGCAGGGTCTTGACCCGCCCCTGGAGGATCTCGGGAAAGCCGGTGAGCTCCTCCACCGTCTGGACTGGGATCTCGCCCTGCCGGAGCATCTTCGCGGTGCCATCGGTCGAGACGAGTTCAAATTGCAGGCCGGTCAGGGCATGGGCAAACTCCACGATGCCGGTTTTGTCGGAGACGCTAATGAGGGCTCGTTTCATATCATGAGACTGGCGAATAACTACCCATCGGCTGCAATGTCGGCTGCCGGCCTGCGCCTGCGTCAGGCTCGCTCGCCATACCATTCCTTCGTCAAGTATGCCGTCGCTCGCCTTCCTTGGCTCGGCACGGCATCCGACATTTCGCTACGAAGCGCGTTATTC
>JACPXA010000067.1 GCA_016196785.1 Elusimicrobiota bacterium | reverse complement strand
TTCATGATCTGGGGATTATTGGAACAGAGGGTTTTGCTTGGGAGTTGGCCACTTGTGCGGTAAATCGAGAGGTAGGCCTCGAGGCCATTGTGATCAAGACCTCGCAAGAACGCCTCCCGGAGATGCGAACCACCGTCCAGACGGCGAAAAACCAACTGTCCCAAAAGTTTAAGGCCATCGGTCATCGGGTCATACCGGGGCTTCGAGCCACGGACTGGTTCGATGCCTTCTTCCAGGGGAATCGGGCGGATCTCGTCATCTACACAGACAAAGTCCAGGATGAGGCAACGGTCAATCGTTTGATTCAAGAGCTGAATGACCTTTATCAAGACCATGATAAGGACCCAGGGTTAGGCCTGCTGAAAAAGAATATCGTGGCCGTGCACACCTGGCGACCCATCGCAGAACTCCGACAAGCTGCCAGAGGGACCATTGCAGAGAGTCGCTGGGGAAAGCTCGTCAAGATAGAATTCTCCCATGCCCGGTGGTCTGAGGAAGTCACCGAGGTCTCGCTGACAGGCCTTCAGGGGGTGACTTATGACACGACCTTAGAGACGACAGCCGAATTTTTTGAGGCGATGGGGTACCATGTCGGGCTCAAGGAGGAATGGCCGAACGGCCCGCCCGCATCGTTACAGCCCCTGACATTGGAGGAGTGGCGGTGGCGGAAGATCACCCAACTCCCACAGGCCGCCCAGGCTGAACAGACCAAAGCGCGACTTCGTTATCCGGTCTCTGACACTGATGTCTTGCATGGTATGGCCGAAGAGGTCCTGAGCTGGGGGATCAATGAAGCTTTTCTCATGTTGGAAGAAGGATGGACGCCCAAGGAAATCCGTGAGCTGATGGGCCAGCCACGGCCTGATAATTTGCATGCCTTTGGGTTTCCCAAGGATCTCTTCGTGCTGTTCAACGACCTTGGGCCAAAGCATGTCCTGGAGGTCCTCACAAAAACAAATCCTACGGTTTCTCCCCATCGGAAGGACCAACGCTCTCAACTGCTCGCTTGGCTGGCGGAACGCAACGAGCTGTTTGATGAACACCAGCTTGAAACGTATCTCCGCGGGATCGGAAAAGACGCAACCGCTGACAACCTCAAAACCCGCCTCTCCCAACCGCTGCATGTTGAACGCACACATAGAATCTGGCTCGTGATGACGCTTGAAGCCATGCGAGGCATGGAACGGGTACTGTCATCGGACAGGCCTGAGGACGAATGGCAGACGCTGACCCCTGCGCTCCTGGCCGCCGTGGCTGAGCAAATTGACTCGGCGGTCCGGAATCGCGTCACCATCGGGAAAGCCCCCGCCGGATGGCCGGAGGCCAAAGTGGGACCGCTGCGGTGGGCCGATTGGTATGGGGTAGAAAACATTTCCCTGTTAGCCTACGCGTACTTTCACGAACATGGGGGACGTTTCATCCCCCCACGACTTCTGACCAGGATGGTCTCACAAAGCGACCCTGTCTCTACCCAGCGAATCCTGCTGGGGAAGGCCACAGGACAGGGATTTTATCCCTGGACCAAGGAGGAAGCGCTGGAATCTGGAGCTCCTCTCATCGGCTTCAAAGCCAAACCAGGAACCTCCTATGGGGAAATCGGGCTTTTACGGTACATGGGGTACCATGTTGAGGATCCAAGGGGTAATGGCATGCACGTGCTGGCTCTGTTTCCGATGATATTGCAGTGGGAAACCCTCGTGCTTTTGCTCGCCACGAGCATGTTACTCGCCTGGTTGTTCCGCATGAGGAGGCGAGTCCCATCTCAACAACCAGTGGACGAGTTCGATCAAAGCAGCGCCTTACAAATCAGCGGGAAACGGTTAACCCGTGAACAGCGATACCTGCTACACGAAGCGCTTCGGACGTACTTCGATGACCGGATTGCTCAGAAATACGGATTCGATAACCATAAGGATCGGATAGAGATTATCGTGCCAGGTAGCGATCTCTATAAACTCCTTGATCCCGAGGAGGTCTTGGCATCGGTGGAGTGGGAGAACCTGGCTACAAATCCGAAGCGTCAGGAACGAGGCGCCAGACTGAGGGTATTCCCGAACCTCTTGAAACGGATGAACAGCATCGCGGAGGGAGTTCGGGGAGTCACACTCCTACGGCAGCCCCGCTGGAAGGAACCCAACGAACTCAAGGGCCAGGGTACGAGCACCCTCGCTGCCTGGATCCCCTGGGGTCTCCTCAGTCACGTTACCCAAGACGTCCCACGGCACGGTGCAAACATCAATATCATCGGCGAGAACCTCTCCCTGTTGGTGGAGATGGCAAAAGACAACCCTGAAGGGATCCACCAATGGGCGAAGCACGAGGCATGGCATTTGCGCAATCCCCCTGAGAAGTGGATGTCCGATCGTGGGGTCAGCAAGCAAGACTACAGGGATGAAGTCTACGAAGCCGATGCCCAGGCCGCTGCGCCGACTGATAGTGCTCAACGCTGGCTCCAGGAAAAGGTGTTACAGATGTTGCAGAAAGCCGCCAGGGCCGAGCGTGAACTTGCTGAGTTGAATCCCCTACTAACGGACTTAGCCCATAAGCTGGAGCCGTTGGGGGGAAGGGACGGCCACTTACGAAAATTCGAGCAGGAACGCATCCAAATAAGCAAAGGACACGTGGAGAATGAAATAGACACTGGGAAAGCGATCCTTGATCGGTACCCATTTGTTCAAAATCAAGCGGCCCAACTCAAGTCGTCAAAGGTTCTTCCGTGGCTTCTTCCCCTTCTGACCCTAAGCCTCGTGACGCTCCTTGTGATCATCACCTTGCGCCCTTCAGGGTTCACCCACCTGGTTCTCTTGGCAGCCACTCGGGGTCTAGATCCTCACTCAATTCCCTGACCAAGAGACGCCAGCGCTTATCGGAAGACCTGGCATGATCATTGAGTCAGTCAGTGAGGTTCTGGACATCAAGCAGGGGATCTTCGAACGACTGGGGGTTCTTCTTAAGGAATGGCCAGAAAAAGACCTTCCGATTCTGGCCACCACCACCTCTTCATTGTCGGTGACGACATTGGCGAGGAATCTTCCAGAGAGGCTACGGCGGCGCGTCATTGGGTTTCACCCATTTAATCCACCGGATCGGAACGACCTGGTAGAGATCGTTCAAACGGAATGGACCGATCCTAAGATCCTCAAGGACGCTATCGCCTTCGCGAAGTCGCTCGGTTTTCAACCCATCGTGGTCAAGGACTCCGTAGGGTTCATCGTTAACCGGATCCTGTTTACCTATCTGAACGAGGTGATGCGCGTGCTTGAGACAGGTGAGGCCTCGTTTGAACAGATCGTTCGGGCCATGCGGCAGTTCGGAATGCCGCTGGATCCGTTTCGGCTATTGGATTTCGTCGGACTGGATACCTCATTCACGATCATCGGAAGTTTGCAAACGGCGTTGAACACGTATTTCCCTAAACCGTCCAGATTCCTTGAGGAACTGAATCGCCGCGAGCGCTTTGGGTTAAAGACCCGAAAGGGGATTTATACCTATCAGCAGCGAACACCCCTTCCCCAAGAAAGAGCGAAGGCGTTGGCCAGAGAGCTCTCAGAAACCATGCACCAAGAGGTGAGCCCGGCGGATGTGAACCGCGTCTACCAGTTTGGCCTGGAACCGGACGTCGAGAGTCTGACGCTGCTCTCCCAACTTGAACCAGACAATGCAACCCAAGAGCGGTTCCTTGCCCTCATCAAGGACCCCAAGGATTCTGGAATCGGGGTAGACAAAGAACTCCTCCAGATGTTTCTCGAGCGAGGGATCCGGCTCACGGGGAACGTGGTGGGGTTCGATCCGATCGGCTTACCCCTGGTGATGGTCAATGAGGCGGCCCGTATCGTGGAGGAGGGGGTTGCCTCTGTCGCCGATGTGGACCTGGCGATGGGACTGGGAACCTTGTTCCCGGTCGCTCAAGGCGCTGGGGTTCGGCTGGCGGATGGGATCTTTGCCGTCACTCAATCGGGGGCCTGGGAGAAACTTCAGGCCTTTCACAAACAATCCAGCGACCCGACCACGATGCAACGGTTGTTGACCAGCGGCCCCTTCGGATGGGTCCTCCGGTATGGGATCGAATGGGCGGTGGACGAGTTAGAGGCATTCGCCCAGCGGCACGAGGGGGGGCCGCTCTATGAACCAGCCAAGTTGTTACGTGAATTGCGGTATGGGCAGCTTCCCGATTTGCGTTCGAGTACCCCTGTCTCCTATAAACGAGCCATGGTAACACCTCGCGGGGTGCACGGGCCGCTCGAAGAGGGCATCGTTCCTACCCAACAATCGCTGGGGCCACAACAGATTCGTGCCAGGATCCTTGTGGCTGACTTCAGAGCGGTCGGTGATTCCCCCCTTCTTACCCAATATCACAAGAAGACTGGGACCGTTCTGGGAAGCGCTGGAATCGCCATGGTCACGGAGGTGGGAAAGGAAATCGCAACGGTCGGTGGCGTGCAACCAGGTGACATCGGCGTCATGCTGAGCGGTAAACATGAGGTCCTGACCACCGAGGCGTTGGGTGGAAACCCTCAGGCCTACCGAGGTTTCCGGATCCACGGCTACGAACCGACGACGGATGCGCTGGAGGGAAGCTACAGCCAAGAGGTCATCCTTGATTGGTCACAGTTCGTTAAAGTTGACGAAGGGGCTTACCCCTTTGAGGACCTGGGAGGGGTCGGGTGGGTCTACCCTACAGTCGAACACACCTTGAACGTGGGGGGTGTGAAGAAAGGGGACATTGTAGGTGTTGAGTGGGACAGGAGAGGAGCCATCGCAGGTCCCGCGGTTCAGACCGCGAAGTTTCGGGATGCCACTGTGATTAGCATCGTCTCCTCCCTCGAAGATGAAAAGAGAGCCTTCACCGCCTTTGGTACGGATGGGATCGTTGACCGGGCCAAGCATCCATCTGAAGAAGCTTACGTCACAGCCCTCAAGGAAACGGTCAAACGAGTGACGGGTAAGAAGAGACCCTTGGATAAGGTCCTGGTTCATTCAGGACAAGGGTCCTTCGGGAGCCACGTGCTCTCCGTACGGGAAGCGAATCTGCCAAGTGCGTGGGATGAAAAGAACCGATCTCAAGGGGAGGATCTGGGTGGTGAAGTGATCTATTTCGGCGCAGGGGAGACCGGATTCTCGCTGGAAGCCCCCGGGACGACGGGTGACGTCCCCATCGACTGGATGCTAGAGAGGATTGCCAACGTGAGAAGAGTTCGGTATCGCGTCCCTCGCTTGCGGCGTGTGCTGATCGTGGGCGAAGCCAATGGGGAACTGAAGGAATCCATCGAAGCCGCGAAGAACCGGCACAGCGACGTAATCGTCGTCGTCCGCACTGACGAGGAGGGGTCTAAGGTGAAGGAGTGGGGGGTGAACGGGGTGCGGGATGGAGTGATTAACCTCCAGACACTCAAGATTCCCATTCAACGGATGCCAGATCCCCCCCAACTGTTGTCAGATCACCCAACCGCGGAGCAGGTGGAAGAATTCAACCGACGGCAGGAGGCCTATACGAAGTATGAGAAAGCGACCTTGATCCCCTTTGGGGAAGCGATTGGTGCCATTTGGGGGAAGGATACCACCGGACGTCCCATCAGCCCGGATGTGGACATTGTCCTGTTAAACGGGCAGGACGGAGCGAATATCTTGAACTATTTGATGTTCACAGGATACTTCACTCAGATTGGCTATCCTAACGATACCTCAAAGATGACTCTCCGGTGGCATGCGGCATTGGGGTGGAGGAATCAAAACAGCCTTGTGTTGACCACAAAGGCCATCCTGGGCAGCCGCTATGCCTCCCCCGAGGAAGCCGCTGGCGTTATTGACTGGCTGATGCGGGGGGCCATCCGCCCACAAAAGACCAACTGGTTCTTGCCCCCGGACCTGGGAAAAGCCCAGGGCAGTAGGGAGGAGGGTAAGAATGTCGTCTTGGTGGGGGTCAGACGCTCGGGGCTGAAAACATTAGCGGAAGCGTATCGGGCACAGGAGATTGATCCTCGGTTAGAGCAACTGGTTTCTGAAAAGCCAAGGGTCAGGGCACTTGGACTCGAAGGACTGTATAAACAGGGAGAAATCCTGAAGGGAGCGCTGTTGCAGCACTGGCAGAATGTAGGGAGATCGTTCCTCTTCGATTTGCCGGTCCCCACCATCGCCGTCGGCATCACCCAACCTCGATTTGACGCACTCCGCCCGCAAGGGAGCGGGGGTAGACTGCTTCAGTTCATTGATCCCAATCCGGACGTCATCAAGACGAGAGCATCCTACGCCAGGCAGAAGCTCCTCGCAGATCATGGGGAAGGAATTCACCAACTTACTATTGGGGTAGACGTCACCCGGGTTACGAAAATCCTGAGAAGCCAGCCTCAAGCCAGTTTTCTCCGTCTATTGACTCACGATGAACTCCAGGAAGCGGAGTTAGCGTTCGAGGCTGTGAGGGCGTCACCGAGTCTTGGCCGTCTTCTTTATAATGACCCTGTCCGTTCAGAAGATGGCAAGCTTCTCATGAACTATGTGCTTGTTCGAGTCCCTCATCCGGAAGGCGACGAAGTTGAACTGCTCGTAAAATTGGTGCAACCTAACCCTGGGACCGCTGGCCCCTCAGTGCGGGGATCCTGGGCTTCCTTTCACACGCCTTTCGAGCGGCATGGGAGAGGTCCTTGGCCAATTTCCCAGAGACGTACTCCATTTTCACATCGTTCCCACGGGGTCCTTCTTCTCACCCCACTCAGCCTCGTGGCTGGTGGTCCCCTCCAATGGATGGGGATGTACGTTGCGCTGGGCATCGCGCTGATTCTCTTGAGTTCAGACCGCAAAAGCCGCACGGAGATAATTCACTCCGATCTTACTCCACCCACAGATCCCGCTGCGTCCGAGTTACACAATCGGGCCCTCCCGTACGTGACGACCAACGACGCGGAGTATCTAGCCGAACTCAGCAAGGTCATCGAGGCGTTACAGGAACAAGCGAACCGAATCATTCCTAAGGGCGTGGAGGCCAAGATCTGCGCCGTCAACCTCACGCAAAAAGCTATTCGAAAACAGTTATAATCTCGCCAGTGAGCCGTGCACAGCTAATCACTGGGCGGTTGGTGGTGGACCCGCCCTTGGACGGTGGGTTGAACATGGCGATTGACGAGCTACTCCTTCGCTCGGTGCAGGCCCTTCGACTTCGCTCAGGGCAGGCTGGTCAAGAGACGTTGACCCTCCGCTTCTTCCAATGGGCTGAGCCGACCCTGTCCTTGGGTCGCCTGCAATCCTGGGAAGAGGGGCGGGGACATCCCTGGGTCAGAGAAGGTCGGCCGGTGGTCCGTCGGCCAACAGGAGGGGGCGCGGTGGAGCATGCCCAGGACCTGAGCTTTTCGTTGGCGTGGGTGAATGACGGGCAACAGATCCCCAGGGGAGTCCGCGAGAGTTACCGGTTCATTCACGGAATCCTTCAAGAGGCGCTGCGGCACCTGGGGTGCACCATAGAGCTCGCTGAGCAGGAAGCGACGCCGCCGGTTGGTCTCCGTCGCTGTTTTGCCGTGCCTAGTCGGGACGACCTCCTCTTGACCGGGGAAAAAATTGCTGGCGGCGCTCAGTGGCACAGCCATGGTTGTGTCTTGCATCAGGGGACGCTGCGACTGCCTTGGTATGAACACTTGGTCACGACGCTGGAGAAGACGTTCGGTGACGCGCTGTCGTGTGAATGGGACCAACGGCCGCTCACTGATCCGGAATGGGAGAAAGCGCGAGCACGAGCGCCGCTCTTCCGGCTAGAGTTTCTCCACTTTGTGGTATAATCATCACCAAAGGGGAGTATCGCGGTAGGATGAAATGAGAACCGACCGGCCTCCTCCTGTCAGGTCTGATGCAGCGATAAGCCTCTCGTGTCGCCTGTGGCAACGAGGGGTTTTTTGTTTGCTTGTGACGATCGGGGTGTGGATTTCAGGCACTGATTTGTCTCTCTGTGCACCAATCGCCCGCCTCCTCCCCAACATGGCTCGGTCCATCAATTTCTATGGCTCGGCCTCGGGGAGCAAGCACCCGACCACCTCTGAGTCTCCCTGGATGTTGGAACTCTGCAATTGCGGGCAGGGCCCCTGGGGGAGCGTGGGGGTTGAGTTACGGGAGTCCCTGGACCTTTCCCGCACCCCTCTCGTGAGGTTACGGATCCGGGGAGTTCACGGCGGGGAGCGGCTCTGGCTCAACCTCCGGGATCAACAGTGGAACAACCCGTATGCCCCTCAAGCCTCCAGCGATCCCTTTCCGCAAGAGGGCTTGAGCCCCTCCTGGCAAACCATCACCCTGGACCTCCGGGAACTCAAGGGAGGGGTGGACCTGACCCAGGTGCAACAGCTCAGCTTTGAGATCGGCAGCGAGACCGCGGGGAACCCCCAGGGGGCGAGGCTGACGATCGCCGACATCCTCTTCAGCGGTTTGCCAGAGGAGCCTGCGGCTATTTCCCCCCAACCGTTGGATCGCCAGGCCGCGCTCGCCATACCATTGGCCGTGACCCTGGGAGGGGCCACGTGCCTGGGGCTCTTCCTCTGGGGGTGGCGTGCCCGTCAGCGCAACCGACGGTCCCTGCACCCTCAGCAGATCTCCCCGATGTACGAGCTCAACATGCGGACCTGGGGGGCGACCCGCGATGCGGAAGGGCGGATTCGAGTGGGTCAGTTTCGTGCCATCACCGCGCGCGATCTCCGGATGCTCGTGCGCAAAGGCTTTCGGGCCATCTGGATCATGGGGATTTGGAAAGTCGGGGAGCGAGCCAAGGATATTTCCAAACGCTATGCGGAGGATTTTGTCGGATCGCCCTTTGCCATTAGCGATTATACGCTGGATCCTGACCTGGGGACGGCCGACGACTTCCGGGCCTTAGTCAGCCGGGCCCACCGGGAAGGGCTGAAAGTCCTCGTGGATTTTGTCCCCAACCATACCTCCCTCGACAGTCGGCTCCTGGCGGAGCACCCGGAGCTGTTCATCCATCGGGTGCTCCAGGGAGAGGAAGCCACGCTTCCCGAAGAGGAACTGCTTCGCCGCCACCCCCATTACTATTTCGTCTATGAGGCGCCAAACTACCCGGAACGCGGGAAGCGGGGCAAGAAACGGATCCTCGTGGCCCATGGCAACGACCCCCACTTCTACCCGTGGATTGACACCGCCCAGTTGGACTATGCCCACCCCGAACTGCGCCGCCTGATGGTCGAGACGCTCAAGACGATTGCCCGACTGGTGGACGGGGTGCGGTGCGACATGGCGATGTTGGTCCTCCGGGAACAGGTGAAACGACACCGCCACCCGGATGTGTCGTGGGAGGAGTTCAACCGGCTCATGCCGAGAGAATTTTGGGAGGAGGCAATCCCTGCGGTGAAGGCGGTCACCCCCCGCTTTATCTTCATCGCCGAATCCTACTGGAATCTAGAAAGGTATCTCCAACAGCTTGGGTTTGACTTGACCTACAATAAACAGCTCTATGACCATCTGCGATCGGTCATTTGGGGAGGGGAACCGGAGGGACTCATGCAGTTCCTCCGGGATGTCGGACAACCCTTTTTGGAACGTTCGCTGCATTTCTTGGAGAACCACGACGAGGAACGGGCCATCACCACCTTCGGGGATGGGGGTCAGCGGGCCGCGGCCGTCTTGGTCAGCACGCTCCCGGGGGTGCTCTTGGTCCATCAAGGCCAACTCGAAGGCTGGCAAGAACGCCTGCCGGTTCAGCGGGTGATCCCATTGAGTCAAGAGCCTCCCCATCCGACGCTCCCAGGGTTCTATGAGCAACTCCTGCGCATCGTGAGTACCCCCCTCTTTCAGACCGGGACGTTCCGGCTCCTCCCCACCAACAACCGCAAACTCTTCGCGGCGAGTCGGCGGTTGGGCCGGACAACCGCCATTGTCGTGATCAACCTGAGCAACACGGTGCAGCGGGGGTCGGTAACGTTACCAGCCGAGGAGTGGGGATTCCAGCGGCATCGCAAGTATCAGTTGAAGGATTTGTTCTATCCCTTGAAACCGCCGGAGATCCGAGCCCGGCCAACGGTCACGCGCGAATACCGCTATCTGGGGAGTGAGCTGATCCAGGAAGGGCTCTACGTGGAATTGGACGGGTTTGATGCGCATATCTTGAAGGTGCATCGAGGGACTGTATCGGACGCGGTGAGTCAATGGCAGTGGTTCAGGGATTTTTTCCCCCGTCCTGTCGCTCCACGAGGTGTTAGCGGGGAGGGCGGGGCAACTACCTCCGGCGAGTCCGACGTGCGGCGGGAAGCCGAAGCGTAACCGTCCGCTTCGGGGGGTGAGCCGTGCGATGGAGCATGCGTTGTCGCTCGGCCTCGACCTGGTGGGCTCGCTTCGTCAACGCGGCAAGGATGAGTTTTTCAGTCCGCACATTCACCCCGGCGGGTTCGTAGCGTCGAATCGCTGCGTCGAGAAACTGCAGATCGCTTGCCCAAGGGACCGTCGGCAACCCATAGGGGAAATGTTGGTGGATCAAACGGCGATAGCGCTGCTCATCCATCCAGCGAACCGGGTTCCATCGGAGCGCTCCACAAATGACCACATGGCTGAGAAGGACGGCCCCTGCCGAAACTCCCACGGTCCATTTCCACGAGACGGGCTCTAAGTAGCCACCCCAGCGGCGCCTCAAGGACGGCAACCACCACCCAGTAGCGAACCCAAGTCCCAATGCGCTGAAGGCCGCGCCCATGATGGGCCATCCCCAGTGAATCCCGTGCCGCCCCAGCACCAGGACCATGCACACGGTTAACACCCCAACCCCTACACCCCCAAGGGATCCCCAACCTGCTGAGCGCCAGGCAAGTCGCCGGTGGATCAGTTCAAGGAAGCGATGCAGTTGCGGGTGATGGGGCTCGAGGCGACGAACCAATTCAACGTGGGCCAAGCCGGCGGTGATCTCACCACGATCCAGCGCGGCCCGGGCGCGGGCCAGTTCGTCCCGTACGGCATCGCCGACCGGGGTGTCTTGGGCCACGACCTCCCACTTCGGCCCCCAGCATAACGCCTGGTAATCCTTGTTCGCCGTACGGTAAGACACCCGATACAGCGGTCGGCGGGCGAGGGTGAGTTGTTGCCGGATCGTCGTTGTCCCCGGCATCACGGCGAGCGACTCCTGCACGCGGGCGTGGAGGCGGGCAACCGCGTCCCGAAGGAACTCAGGCCGGTCAGCAAGGCGAGCGATGTCCGTAGAGCCGAGTTGCTGGCCTTCCCACATGAGGCTTGGCGCTTCGCTTGGGACGTCGTAGGTCGTGAGGAACCACCGGGAGAGGCCTTCGGGAAAGATCAACTCCACTTCAACGGACGGGCGCCACAGGACATTGAACTCAAAGGCGTGCAGTAACTGACCCTGCCCCTCACAGACTCGGCAGGCGATAGTCCCTTGGCCGAAGCACCGGCCACAGGCGACTCGGCCAACCCCACGGCACTGCGAACATTCCCGCTTCCCCTCGACGCAGCGAGGGCATGGGGTGCCCCCGTGCCCTTGACAGGCTGGACAGGCCATGACGGTCCCCTGCGATGGTATCGTCCGCTTGCCCTGACAGGCCAGGCACGTCTGGCGACCCGTCCCCTGACACGCCACGCAGGGTCCTTGGCCTTTCCCCTCACACGTGGGACACCGTTGCCACCGACTTCCTTCACACCACTCGCAGACTGACCGCTGTTTCCCATGACATTCGAGGCAGCGGGAGAGCCGGAACGATTCTGGGACTGCGACCTGGGTCCGACGCTCTTCAAAACCCTGGGGGGCATCGCACGTATACCCCTTGAGGTTAACTTGGAGGGGGTCCGTGACGGCTTTGGGGGGGATCGCTTCCCCCCGGTACGGGGTTACCCGCCGCTCGGAGAGGAGGCTCCGGGTCTCAGAGAGGCTCCGCAGCGTCAATTCGAGAATACTCAACTCTTCGACCGCAAGGACTTCCAGGGTTTGGCTGAACAACGAGGCCGCCGGCCCGCGGAAGGTGGACAGCCACGATTGGAGCGCTGTTTCCAGTTGCGTGCGCACCTGGGGATCGGTGATGGGCCGCGTCAAGTCGCTGGGTGCCCCCACGATTATTCGGTGGTGGGGGAGGAATCCGTGGTGTGGTTGGTGTGGTAGAAATCCCCGATCCGCTGGATGACGGCTTCCGGTTTATCCACCACGGAGAAGAGCCCTAATTCGTGGGGAAGGATGGCGCCTGCTCTGACCGGCGTCTTCTTGAGCCAGTCAAGGAATTCCTGCCAATAGGAGGCCCCCACCAGGATAATCGGGATTGGATCCACCCGACGCGTCTGAACCAACGTGACGCACTCGGTAAATTCATCGAGCGTCCCATACCCGCCGGGGAAAAAGACAAAGGCCTTCCCATATTTGACGAACATCACCTTGCGGACAAAGAAGTACCGAAACTCAAGCAGCTTGGTGATAAAGCGGTTGGGCTTTTGCTTGGCCGGGATGAGGATGTTCAGACCGATTGATGCTCCCCCGGCTTCCTTAGCCCCCTTGTTTGCCGCCTCCATGATCCCAGGGCCCGCACCCGTCACCACGGTGTAGCCCGAACGCACTAACAGCTCAGCGGTTTTCTGCGCCAGGTGATAATACTTGTCAGGGGGTTTGGTGCGGGAGGACCCGAATATGCAGACCGCGTTGTCCACCTTGGAAAACAAATCGAACCCCTCGACGAGCTCTCCCATGATGCGGAAAATGCGCCAAGGATCTTCTTTGGTGAAATCATGCAGGAGGTTAGCCATATCCGTTCTACCCGTTGTAAGGGTAACAGGAAACCCCCCACCCGTCAAGGGCAAAGGAAAGGGGGGAGCCGGGGGCGTGGCTGCGTTCGCTCGCGGTGGGGCTGCAGCTCTTAGTTCTCTACTCCGCGGGTGAGGATCTGGGCACGGCCAGGGAAGGGTTCAACGAGGTCTTGGGCATCCTGATAACTACCCACGATGTCTCCCCAGTGGATCGGGATCGCAAGCTGCGGTTGAATCATCTCGACCGCCTTCCGGGCTTCTTTCCCATCCATGGTGTAGGTCCCTCCGGTAGGGAGAAAGGCCACGTCGGTTTTAATCTGTTGCATATCAGGAATCACATCGGTGTCCCCCGCGTGATAGTACCGTACCCCTTCCACCTCGAGGACGTAGCCGACCCACTCCTTATGTTTCGGATGGTACTCCTTCCGGGGATTATAGGCGGGTACCACAGAGACCTTTACGCCACGCACCTCAAAGGCATCCCCCGGCTTGACCAAGCGTGAGACCTTTTTGACCAGATGTCCGACGGTGGCTGGCACCACGAGGGTGCCCGCAGGACCACGCAGCCGATGGATATCTCGTTCAGAGAGATGGTCAAAGTGTTCATGGGTGATGAAGATGAGATCAGCCTGATCACTCTCTTCCAGGTTCCAGGGGTCCAGGTAGATGACCGTTCCTCCCTTCTTGATACGAATCCCCGCCTGCTTAAACCAGGTCACACCTTTCAGTAGGTTTTCCATTGCCTCCTCTTAATCAAGCAACTCTTCAAGAGAACGGATTGTAAGGATATCCGCTGTTGATTTCCCCTCCCGCTGAATTAAGCAGGCCGACAGGCCAGCCTGTCGTGCCCCCCAGTAGTCGGCTTCAACGCTGTCTCCAATATGCAGCGCCTCATGAGCACCTACCTCCAACCGGTGCAGCGCGTCCTGAAATATCTGCGGCTGGGGCTTAGCGATCCCTACCACCGCGGAAGCCACCACCACATCGAGATAGGGCCGCACCCCCAGTTGCTCGCACAACCCAAACAGCCGGGAGTCCCAGTTGGAGATGACGCCCAGTTTGAGGCGTCGTTCCTTTAAGGACGCCAGGACCCCCAACGTCTCGGGATAGAGCCGCCAGGCCTCGGCACGCGCGAAGAGGTCATACAGCTCGTCAAAAAACGCCTCAAAAGCGGGAACCCCACCCAGCGGTTCGAAGACTGCCCACACCAAGGACCTCCACCATGCTCGCTCTCCCTGCTCAGTCGTGGGTGATCTTAAGGTGCTCATTCCGTTTCTCGATCTCCACTCTTGTTGAAACCGCGCCTCCACAAGCTCCGAGGAAACTTGGCACCCGTGCCGTTCAGCCACCCGGGCATAGAGCTCTCCCACCGAGGGCCAGGGCCGGAAGAGCGTCCCCCCCGCATCGAAGAACACCGCTTGGCAGTTGGAGGTGAGTTTCATAGCTCCCTCCTATACTCTGTTGGATCCTTCATTCGAGCGGCCCGAAACGCCTGGCGGCGTTCTTCACACTTATTGCAGACCCCGCAGTGGAACCGCCCGCGTGGATTGAGGCAGGAAAACGTCAGGGCCAGCGGAAGCCGACGGCCTAGACGGATCACCTGGGGTTTTGACAAACGGGCAAAGGGGGTGAGAAAAGTAACGGGTTGACCCAGCGCCTGGGTTGCAGCCTGCTCAAAGGCTACAAAAAAGGCAGGGGTACTATCGGCGAACGGGTTCCCGTGCAAGAGCCCGAGCGCCAACTGCGGGATGCCCCGAAGCGCACAAAACACCGCCGCCTTCCCGCAAAGCAGGAGATTGCGGCCAGGCAGGTAGACCGCCTGATCCGAGGAACGGGCATCTGGGACCGGCCCGCCGTTCAAGCTCCAGTGATCCCGGTAGGCGTCCCCTAAAGGGAGATGAAGGGTGACCAGGGGTGCGATCCCATCGCGGCTGACGGCACGGAGAAAGCGCCGCAGCCACCACAGCTCTACCGACTCCCATCGGAGGCCCCCCCGGAGATAGATTGGAACCACCGGCTTCGCTTGCTTGGCTAGTTCAGCCACCAACACCGCGCTGTCCAGCCCCCCGCTCACTAGGACCCCTACAGTCTTTTGGGAGGAGCCTCCTAATTTGGTGATCATGGAGGTATTATAGTAAGATTTTAAGGATGGAACTGAAGGGGAAGGTCGCCTTGGTGACGGGAGGGGCGAAGCGGGTGGGACGGGCGATCGCGCTAGCGTTGGCCGGGCGGGGGGCGCACGTCGCGATCACTTATCAGCGCTCCAAAGTGGAAGCGACCCAAACCGTTCAGGACCTCGAACGGACAGGAGGGAAGGCCTGCGCTGTGGCGGGCGAGGTGTCCCAAGCGGGCGATGTCGAACGCATGGTCAGTGAGGTGCTCCGCACGTTCGGGCACATTGACGTACTCGTCAACAATGCCGCGGTGTTCTTCAAAACCCCGTTTGACACCGTCACGGACCAAGACTGGGATCGGACAATTGACACCAACCTGAAGGGAACGTT
>JACPXA010000030.1 GCA_016196785.1 Elusimicrobiota bacterium | reverse complement strand
CTTCGATGACCACTGACACTGCCCTCACTCCCATCCCCGCCAGCGAACTCCTCACCCTGAAGGCGACCGCCATTGATGATTATTTGACCTGTCCCCTGAAATACAAGTTTGTGCACATCCTCCGGGTCCCCGTGTTACGGCACCACGCCGCGGTGTATGGGAACGCCATCCATGAGGCGCTCAAGGCCTATCATCAACGGAAGCTCAGCGGCCAGACGATGACGGAGGCGGAGTTGTTGCAGGCATTTAAGGATCATTGGATCAGCGAAGGGTTTGTCTCGAGGGAGCATGAGGAGCAGCGGTTTCGCCAGGGACAGGAGACGCTCCGTCGGTACCTGCAGGCCAAAGAAGCAGAGGGGTTTGTCCCCCAATCAGCGGAGGAGGAGTTCCGGTTGCGATTGGACCAGGTCCAAGTGATCGGCCGGTGGGACTGCGTGGTTGAACGGGACAGCGAGGTGACGATTGTGGATTTTAAAACCTCGGACACTGTCCGCAAGCAGGAGGACGCGGATCGCCGGGTGAAAGAGAGCCTCCAACTCCTGATTTACGCGCTCGGCTACCAGGCCAAATACGGCCGGCTGCCGGACGCGGTTGAACTCCATTTTCTCGAACCAGGGCTCATTGGGCATTGGGAGCCTGGACCCCGACACCTCGAAAAGGCCAAGGCGCAGGTCCATGAGGCGGATGCGGCGATCCGCACCCGACAGTTTCCGGCCAAACCCAGCTACTTCACCTGTACCTACTGCGCCTACCAAAACATCTGCCCCGCTGCCCTCACTCTATGATTGAATTCTTGGTGTGGACGGTTGCGGTAGCGTTCTTGGCGTTATTAGTGTGGCTGGTCTGGCAGTATCGCCAGACGCGCGAGCTCTTGCGGAGCGCGCAGCAGCCCAGCGAGGCGGCCGTTCTTCTACAGAAAGAAGTCGAAACGCTTCGCAGTCAGGTTCAACAAAGCCTCGCGAGCAACGCCCAACTCATCGAAACCCAGTTGGCCAATCTCCACACCCAGATGCTTCAGTCCCAACAAGCGGTGGGACAGCGGCTCGATAACGCTGCCCGAGTCGTTGGGGAAGTACAACGCAGTCTCGGGTCGCTCACCCAGGCTACCCAACAGGTGTTTGAAGTGGGAAAAGACATCGCCAGCCTGCAAGAGATCCTGCGGGCGCCCAAACTGCGCGGGACCTTGGGCGAGCTATTCTTGGGGGACCTCTTGGCCCAGCTCTTGCCCGCCCGACACTTCACCATCCAGCATCAGTTTAAGAACGGCGAAGTGGTGGATGCAGTGATCCATCTGGTCGGAGGGTTGTTGGTGCCGGTGGACAGCAAGTTCCCCTTGGAGAACTTTCGCCGAGTGACCGAGGGGTCCTCTGAGGAAGAACGGAAGATGGGACGACGGCGATTTATCACTGATGTGAAGAAACACATTGACTCGATCGCCAGCAAATACATCTTGCCCGATGAAGGCACCTTCGATTTCGCGTTGATGTACATCCCCGCTGAGAACGTCTATTACGAAATGATCATCAAGGATGAGTCCAGCGATGAGAAAACCCTGTCGGCATACGCCTTGGAGCGCCGTGTCATTCCGGTCTCCCCCAATTCCTTCTATACCTATCTGCAAGCGATCGTCCTGGGGCTCAAGGGGTTACGCATCGAGAAGAGCGCGCAGGAGATCATCCAGCACCTCGCCCGCCTACGGGGGGACTTCACCCGCTTCCAGGAGGACTTTCAACTCGTGGGGAAACACCTGACCAACGCCAAGGGGAAATTCGATGACGCCGACCGTCGTTTAGAACGTCTCGGTGAAAAACTTCTCCAAAGCGAGGAGGCAGTAACCCCACCTGCCCTCCCAGTTCCCACGGACCTAGTCCCTGGATTCCCGCTCCCCGATTCCACCCTTCGGGGACAGGCTACGCGGGAATGACGACTGAGAACTATTCGAGATGGATTTCCTAGAAAGACTGGAGCGGTGGGTTGAGGGCTACGCCTGGGGGCCGGCGGCTGAACGACCGGACTGGATCGCCAGGTTCTGCGTGGGGTGTGTGCGCTTAGCGTTCATCCTCTGGCGGAAGTTCAATAGCGATCAAGTAACGTTACGCGCCTCCGCCTTGACGTATACCACCCTCTTGGCGCTTGTGCCTTGTTTGGCTGTCATCTTTGCTGTGTTGAAGGGGTTAGGGGTCCCTTCCCTGATTGAAGCCCGTGTTTTAGAAAACGTGGCGGTCGGTTCCCAGGACTTGGTGATACGAATTCTGCAATACATCCAACAGACCAACGTAACGACCTTAGGGTACCTGGGGCTGGGAGGACTTGCGCTCACGTTGGTGGCGACCCTGACGACGGTCGAAGCCGCCTTTAATGCGATCTGGGGGGTCACGCAGGTCAGGCACTGGCTTCGTCGGTGGATTGATTATCTGAGTGTTGTCATCGTGGCTCCCCTCTTTCTCCTCGCGGCGTTGAGCGTGACCACCTCGCTCCAGGTGCGGGCGGTTGCGGCGGTGGAAACCATCGAACGATGGGGAGTCGTCGGTCAGTGGCTTAAGTATGGGCTCGGGCGTTTTCCCACCATTTCCCAGTTGGCTCCCTACGTGATCATCTGGATGCTCTTTGCCTTTGTCTACCTCTTCCTTCCGAACACTCGCATCCGTCCAGCTTCGGCGGCGTTCGGAGGGGTCATCGGGGGGACACTGTGGCAACTGGCCCAGTGGTGGTACATTCGTTTCCAGTCCAATTTGACGCAGGCTAACGCCATCTATGGCGCGATGGCCCAGCTTCCGCTGCTGTTAGGTTGGATCTATTTAAGTTGGGTGGTGGTCTTGCTCGGCGCCGAAGCAGCCTTTGCCCATCAACATCGGCAGAGCTATTATCCTCTTGCCGGCACGCTCGCCGGTGCGGATCTCCGTGAGCGGACGGCGCTCCGAGCGATGCTTGCCATCGGTCAACGGTTCCGGGAAGGTGAACCCCCGTGGACAGTCCACGCCATCGCTCAGCGCCTCTCCCTCCCAACGATGTTTGTCCACAACGTCCTTGAGGCCCTAGCGAGCCAAGGACTTCTCGTACTCACCGACGATCAGCGGCTCAGCTATCTGCCTGCTAAGGATCTCTCGCGAATCCAGGCGTTTGAGATCCTCCGAGGGGCTCATGGAAGGGAAGCCACCGCGGGGGATGGCGAAGGGCGTGCTCCCGAAGAGGCGATGGTCCACGAGGTATTGCAACGCAAACAAGCCGCGCTTCAGCAAACGCTCGGTCCCATGACCCTGCGGGATCTCCTGGCTCGGTTGCCATCTCGATAACGTTGGAAGCAGGAAATCTTTTAGGGGTAAGGGGGGGGAGAACCGGGGGTGTGGCTACGTTCGCTACGCTTCTGGCCCTCCTCGAAACTCTAGTGTGCTCGGGCGCATGCGCGCCCTGCGCTCACTGAGTTTCTACGGAGGCCGCTTAGGCTCACTTCGCCACCTCCCCCGGCTCTCCCCCCTCAACGATTTCTTGCTTCACACGTTTTCCCAATCCTTGACACCCCACGGAGGAAAAAGTAGATTGGTGCAAGGCCCCATCGTCTAGCGGTTAGGACGGCGGTCTCTCAAGCCGCAAACAGGGGTTCGACTCCCCTTGGGGCCAGTTTAGACGTTTTCTGAGGATAACGCGTGCGAAACAGAAGGTTCCTGCTTGGTCTCGCAGGTGGCTTTCTCCTGATGGGGGTCGGGTGGGCGGCCACGGAGGTCTATTTTTCACCCCCCGGGGGAGCCGCCGAGCGATTGCTGAAAGCCATTAACTTGAGCCGGACCTCCATTACCCTTGCCGTGTACCACTTGACGAGCGGGGAACTGGCGGCTGCCCTGCGGGACGCTCAGCGACGCGGGGTCAAGGTCCGGGTGGTCACCGACGCGCAGCAAGCTGACCAACAGCATTCGGAGATCCCGTTTCTCTATCGGCACCAGGTCCCGATCAAGGTACTCGGTGGAGGACGGGGGCAAGGCTTGATGCACCATAAGTTTGCCGTGTTCGATGGTCACCTCGTGGTAACCGGTTCCTATAACTGGACCGCCAGCGCCGAGCGGTATAATCATGAGAACCTGGTCGTGCTAGATGAACCATGGGTCGCCCGACGCTTCCAGGAGGAATTTGATCAGTTGTGGGCCGAGGGGCAGGCAACCTCGAAAGTAACTCCTTATCAGGGACGCGAGGGGTCTCGGCGTCGGTGGGTTGCACGAGACTGGGCTCGATGGGTTCAGTACTATCAGGGACAGATCTTAATCATCGGCGTCTCGGCGTTTGGTGGGTTTCTGATTGGACTGCGGTTCCGCACGAGGCCAAAGGAAGGACATCTAAGGAGGGAGTGACGATGGTCTTTATCACGTGTTTCAAGATTGCAGTGGGGAAAGCACAGGAGGCATATCAGTGGGCTGATCGGTGGCTGGCGCAACCGCCAGCGGGGATTAAGGTGTTGGGAACGTACCTCACCTTGGGTCGGTACGACGCGGTGTGGCTCCTGGAAGCCGCGAGTGAGCGGGAGGTCGTCAAAGCGCTGCAAAGCAGCCGCGAGGTGGCGGTTTCGGAAACCATGGTCGCCGTGCCACGGGCGGAGATCCGCAAAACATTGGCCTAAGAAAGGAGTGAATAAAGGGGCATGCTTCCTGGGGGTATATCTGCCCTTGCGACGTGGGTACTCTCATGGTATATAGAGAGGGAGCAGCAAACGGATCTGCGATGAAGCTCTTACTCTTTGATGTGGATGGGACGTTGGTAAGCACGGGCGGCGCCGGGGTGCGGGCGTTAAACCGGACTTTTGAGCAGCTCTATGAGATCCCGGAAGCCATGAGCGCCATTGATCCGGCCGGCAAAACGGATCCGGCGATTGTACGCGAGATCTTTCATGAGCGGCTGGAGCGGGACTGTTCCGAGGATGAGCTCCAGACGGTGTGTCAGGCGTACCTGCGAGTGCTGCCTGAGGAGGTGAGCCAGTCCACCCAGTATCGGGTCATGCCGGGGGTGACGGAGTTCCTGAGGGTCGCTCGAAGTCGGCAGCACGTGATGATTGGACTGGGTACCGGCAACCTGGAAGTGGGAGCCCGGATCAAGCTGGAGCGGGCGGACCTCAATGATTTTTTTCCGTTTGGCGGTTTTGGTTCGGATTCGGAGGATCGAAGCGAGGTGCTCCGGATCGCTGCCTGGCGTGCCCAGGATCGTGGGGGGTGTGGGCTCAACAGAGAAGCGGTCTTTGTCATTGGCGACACGGAGCGGGACATTGAGGCGGGGAGGAAGGCTGGGATGACCACGGTCGCCGTGGCCACCGGCCATGCGGATGTGAAACGGCTCCGGAGGGCTGAGCCGGACTTCGTCCTGTCGGATTTCCGTGATGCCGCCCCCCTCCTCGAGGCGATAGAGGCTGCTTGAACGCAGGAAAGGAGAATGACCCATGATTCGGTTTAGCCGGACCATCTGTGGAACGCTTGAGACGGCGAGCCAGTACGAATGGCTAGAGGCCAATGGGCGAGGGTCCTACGCCCTGGGGACGGTCTGCGGGGCCAATACCCGTCGGTATCACGGACTCCTCATCGCTGCTACACAACCGCCGGTGGCCCGCAAAGTCCTCGTGAACCGCTTGGAGGAGTCGCTGATCATTCGGGGGCAGGAGTTCGCGCTCGCCTCTCAGCAGTATCCTGGCACCGTCCATCCGCATGGGCATCAGTTTCTCGAACAGTTTCGGTTGGATCCCTTCCCCGTGTGGACCTATGCCATCAGCGATGTGCGGGTGGAGAAACGGTTCTTCCTGCGCTATGGGGAGGATACCGCCGTCGTGCTGTATCGGTTGCTGTCCGGCCCGACGGTGACACTCCGCATCCGACCGTTTGTGAGCGTACGGAGCCATCACCAGCTGATCCGGGAGGACAAGCGGTTTCAAGGGACTGTCGTCACGACGCCAACCGGTTTCCGTATCGCCACCGCAGAAGGCCCCACGTTTCTCATCCAGGGGAATGAGGAGAGCCAGGCGCATGGGGAGGGGGTCTGGTACCGGCGCCTGCAGTATCAAGAGGAGCAAGAGCGCGGGTTGGATTTTACGGAGGATGTGTATAGCCCCGGGGTGATTGTCTGCGAACTCTCAAAACCCTCTGGCAGTGCCGGACGGGAGGGTGGAGGGCTTAAGGTAGGCGCTGCGGTTGTCATGACTCGACGCGAGGGATTAACCCTGGAGGTCGAGCGGTGGGAACAACAGGAGATCGGCCGGCGTCGCTCGCTGGTCACCCAATCCAAGCTCTCGGGAGTCTTAGGACAGCGCTTAGCGCTGGCCGCGGATCAGTTCATTGTCACCCGACAAGCCCAGGCGGTGACACAGCGAGACGGCATCAGCGTCATTGCCGGCTATCCCTGGTTTGAGGATTGGGGGCGGGATACGATGATCGCCCTGCCCGGCCTGTGCCTCGTGACTGGCCGAGCCGATGAGGCGCGCCTGATCCTTAAAACCTTTGCCAGAGTCGTGGATCAGGGAATGCTCCCCAACCGGTTCCCTGACGCGGGGACCCCGCCAGAGTACAACACCGCCGACGCTGCCCTGTGGTTTATCTGGGCCGTGCAGCAGTTCCTCGCCTACACCGGCGACCGTGGATTTGTGACGGAGATCCTTCCTTTACTAGAGGACATCGTCGTCCACCACCAACGAGGGACCCGCTATCGCATTCACGCAGACAGCGATGGGTTGCTCTGGGCTGGAGAGCCGGGAACCCAGCTTACCTGGATGGACGCCAAGGTCGGCGATCGGGTCATCACCCCCCGCGTCGGTAAGCCGGTTGAGCTGCAAGCCCTGTGGTACAACGCGCTTCGGTTTTTAGAGCAACTCACGAGCGGCCGAGGGGGTGGTCGCTATGGCCAGTGGGCCGCCCAGGCGAAAGGAGCCTTTAACGACCAGTTCTGGAACTCCTCCAAGGACTATCTCTACGACTGCCTCAATGGGGGAACACGGGACGGCTCAGTCCGGCCGAATGCCCTGTTTGCCATCAGCCTACCGAATGAGATCCTTGACCCCAAACGCTTCCGTCCAGTCGTGGAAACCGCCTGGCAGGAGCTCTATACCTCCCTAGGGCTCCGGAGCCTGGCACCGTCTGATCCCCAGTATCGCGGTTGCTACACCGGTGATCCCCAGAGCCGCGATCACGCCTACCATCAAGGGACCGTCTGGCCTTTCTTGATGGGCGCCTTTATCACCGCCTACCTGAAGGCATTTGGCCGGAATCAAGCGACTGCGGCTCAGGTGCAACAATGGCTGACCCCCTTTGAAGATCACCTCTGGGAAGCGGGGTTAGGGACGGTCTCCGAGATCTGTGAAGGAGATCCCCCGCATGCTCCCCGCGGGTGCGTCGCCCAAGCCTGGAGCGTCGGGGAACTTCTCCGAGTCCTCTACGAAAGCACCCGCGAGGTCTCCCCAGCCTCCAAAACAGCCGTCGCCGCATGAGGTGACGTATGCCCTTTGTGCGAATTTCCATGTTCCCCCGCCCCGAAGCAATCAAGAAAGCCCTCGCCAAGGACATTACGGACGCTATCGTTCGCCACTGCCAGGTCCCCCCTGAAGCCACCTGGATCGTCTTTGAGGACATCCCCAAAGACCACTGGGCGATGGGCGGCTCCCTCGCCAGTGACAAACCCGCCTCCTAACCTTTCCTAGGAAGCAGAAAATCATTTGGGGGAAGGAGGGAGAGCCGGGGGCGTGGCTGCGTTCGCTACGCTTCTGGCCCCACTCGAAACGCTGGTGTGCTCGGGCGCATCCGCGCCCTGCGCTCACCGAGTTTCTACGTGGGCCGCTTAGGCTCACTCCGCCACGTCCCCCTGCTCTCCCCCCCAAATGATTTCCTGCTTCGCCTTTCCTAGCTCAACCTGCCTATACGGAATATCTAGCCTCTCTCACGGCTCTATAAGGTAGAGGATCCTTATTCGGAGCTGGGGAGGCACGTATGGGCATAATCGCCCTGATTGAAAGATTGAATAGCAGCCTGCGGCGACAGAGTCGCGGGCAGGGGTTGGTGGAATATATCCTAGTGGTGGCGTTGATTGCCCTGTTGGCGATTGGGGCGATTCGGCTGTTTGGCCGGGCCACCAAGTCGGCCTTCCAGCAGGCGGCGGCAACGATTCAACAGGATGTCCTTCAGGGAATCAGAGAGGGGAAAACGGGCGGGCTCGGTCCCTAATGTCGGCCAGGGACGATGCGACGATGGGTAGCGATCACCGTCATTTCCCTCTTCTGGCCCATTTGGTCATCGGGGGGATTCGGCCAGGGTCAGACGGGAGGTCTGGCGGGGGGTGGAGGGCTCGAGCATCCGCTGATCCAAGTCAGCGTGGAGGTGGTGGAGGCGGATATGCAGCGGTCCCGCCGCTTAGGGGTTCAATGGCTGGATGCCCTCCATCTCGAGGAAGCCAGTGTCCCTGGTCTCCTGAGCGTAGGCATGTTACAGCGGGGAAAGCTATTTGCCGATCTTCAGGTGTTGCTCGAACGAGGAGCGGCAGACCTCCTCGCGAATCCAAAATTGATCACCCAGAGCGGGGCGCCCGCTAGCTTCCACGCAGGGGGAGAAATTCCGTATCTCAGTGCAGCGGGTCTTGGAACGACGCACGTCGTCTTCAAGCCGTATGGAGTGCATCTCGAGGTCACCCCGCGTTCGGAGTCAGGCGGGATGATCCATCTTCTGCTGAAGGCGGGGGTCAGCAGCCCAGATTCCGCCGTCTCTGTTTCCCTCTCTGGGAATACCGTGCCTGGGCTCCTGACGCGGGACGTCAGTACTGAACTAACGATCCGGAATGGGACAACGGTCACGCTGGCCGGGTTGATCCAGACCCGCAAGGAGACGAAAACTTCAGGAGTCCCCTTGTTGAGCGAGCTGCCGTTGATCGGGATATTCTTCAGCCAACAAAAAGTGGTGCATAGCCGAACCTCGCTGGTGTTGTTCGTCACACCGACCCTCCTTGAGAATGTTCCATGAAAGCCATACTCGGACAGGCTCCTAGCGGCCAGGCGTTGATCGAGACGGTACTCGCGCTTGGACTTATGGTGGGGATCCTGGTGGCGCTTAGTCAACTGTTCCTGCTAGGGATGGTCCGCCTGTTGGCGTTTCACGCGGTGGGGCGGTCTGCCCGAGCGCTGGCCATCGGCATTGTTCATCGTCCTGGGGCTAATCAGCGGTTCTCGTCGAGCTCCTTGCACGGTCAAGTCGCCGTTGAACAGTCGTACCTCCACGGGCGAGTGTGGGGCGTGTCCCTGACATCGCCGCACCCCCTGTTTCGGTCTCGCTCCTATCCCGGCGCTCCTCCCGATGACTTCCGTTAAG
>JACPXA010000066.1 GCA_016196785.1 Elusimicrobiota bacterium | reverse complement strand
TTCTCTTTCACCAATGGCCGGAGGACCTCCAGGTGGTGGGGTTCTTTCAGTCGGCGAATCAAGGCAGGGTCAGAAAGTACGTAGGAGAAGAAAAGGAAGGGTGGCAGCCCCCCAACGCCCTGATTCAATTAGCCAAGGAAGTCCCGCCGGGCATTGTGTTACTTATTGGTAATAATAACTTCACGATGAACCTTTACTCCTGTAATGACCAAGGAGAGCTGACAGACAGATATCCGCTTGGATTTGCGTTTGAACCGGAAGACCCTCTTTCAAACGCCTTGCCCGAACTGCGCAGAGAAAACTTGACCCACATGCTCGCTCTAGCTAAGAAACTCCAACCAGCGACTCCGGAGAACCCCATCCACCCTGAGCCTAACACCATTATGGGCTGGTCCTGGGACTGGCCGTCGTTCGCGGTGGTTCAAGCAGGTCTGTCACTGATCGTTGGTTTGGCGGTGGTTGTACCCCTGGGGCTACTGGTCTCCGTGTGGATCAAACGCGCCTTGGGGACCTATGATCACAGACCAGCGCATCCCCGTCTAGGAAACTCTTTAGAGTTCGCTCTTGTCAGCCTTCCCATCTTGATTCTCCTGTCTTCCCTGCCCGCCATCGCCGCACCTGTGACCCCTATACGTTCTGACCTTCTCGTCTCCTGGCTCGCCCTGGGCACCACACAACCGGGGGGGGAGGAAAAGAACCATAGTCACTCGGGCCAGCAGTGGCTGCCATTGTTCCAAGAGAAGGTGCATGAAATCTTTGATCGTGTCTTCGCTCTCCTGTTCTACCCCATCAAGGCACTCAAGCTAAGAAACTCACTCAGGAAGGCTCGGGAGGCGCTCCACGAGCACAAGGAGCCATTGCCATGGGGGCTGAAATCAAAGGACCTTACGGAGGAAGCCTTGACGGGACCTCGGCGAGAGCAGTTGTTGCGGAGGGTAGCACAAGAGGTCATTGAGATTTTCAAAGAAGATGAAGATTGGGACTACCTAGTTGTAACTCGGGGGCTGCACAAGATCAGAATCGCGGTGTACAGTACTGAGCAAGGGCGCGAGCGAGAGCTTTTAGACCCAGCCGTCTATCCCGCGTTGAGGAAAGTAGCGAACAGTTTAGCAATTGGAGGAGAATTCTCTTTTAGCTTCACTGGCATTTTCCCTGGAATCCAACATGCTCTGAATATCGGAACTTGGGGAGGAGTCTTGTGGAAGCCTATAGGGGGGACATCCCCTCCTACCCGAATGGGGATCGTGCAAGACTTGCTTCGTCATGTGATCCCTGAGCGTTTGTTTGGTGTCCGTCTAGGGCCGATAGCGACGAGGGTCGTGAGGGTGTTGCGGAGCCTCTGGCAAGCGCCGATGAGATTCGTGATGGTTGGTTCCTGGTGGGCCAACCAGGAGCAACTCCTGCTTGATGTTATCGCAGAGGCTCAGCGGATTTTTCAAGCCGATCGCCAACGATTCGAACTGATTATATCGCAGTCGGCGAATACTATTACCATTGGTGTCCGCAAACGAGACGAACAGGCCTTTCAGACCTTGGCTCCGCTCAGATACCCTGCCCTGAACTACCTAGCCAGAAAAACGGTCGGCGACGGGAGGCTGAGATTCCTGCGGTTTAGCGGTTCGGGGTTGTTCGACATCTTCTATGAAGAGTCTGAAGGTGATCAGTGGAAACCTATCAAGGGGGCATCGTCCCCGTCACAACGAGTGATGATTCAGATGTCGCTTGACCGGGTCGTCCCAGAATACGCGTTCGGTCGTCTCTGGGGGTCTCGCTGGTCACGGGTCATCAGGATTCTGCGCACCTCGGGGTTCGGGAGGTTCCTTGGCGGTCTGGGAGTCGTGATCCTGGGTTGCACACTGCTTCACTCATTCCTTTTGGGATTAGGGATGCCCAGTGCGCAGGGCTTAGTGCAGATCGTTCCACCCGTTGTCTTATCGGTCTTTCATCAGCCGACCATTCATGTCCGCCGGCCCGACCCTGGTGAATTGGAGGCTGAGGCAAAAGCGATCGTTGCAGCATTTGAACCTCTTGCTGTACACCCCGTGGGCCAATTGCGGAAACTCCAGATAGAACTTGATCCCAAACGCGGGTCTCTCGTTCGGACCATCAGTGACATGGGGAACGAGGAGGGCGACGCGTACGGGTCTATCGGCGAGGCCTGGCCCATGGGCGAAGCCCTGCACCGCCTTGCTAGGGCGTATTTATTCCCAGGGTATGGTGTGAGCATTGAACGAGAGGGTTCATCATGGATCGTCAGTCCGTATGAGCAAGGGACAAAGGACCAGGAGTCGATACCTGCCATTCAGGGGCCGAGCTTCCCAGAGGAACCACCTTTTGAAGTTCTGCGCACTGCGCTCTTTGACGCCCTGAAAGACTCTCAGGTTCCCGTCCTAAGGAAACGCGATAGTACAACATTGTATCTCTCCTTTGTGGACATCCACGATCTGAGGCAAGTCTCCCACGGGGCGCTTCTGCTCTTGTTAGCTGGACTGTTGGGAGTCGGCCTCTTCCCCATCTGGTTATCCCCCTGGTTTGCCCTGGCGAGCGTGTCAAAGCTGGATCGAGCCTTGGGTCGTCCCACCAAGCCACAGGCCGTGCTCCCCATTCGGGTCTTTGCCCAGAACGTCTTTGCGCTCAAGGAAGCGACGAAAGACATGGCCGCGGGGAGTCAGCTCGTTGGTGCGTACACCGGGCAAGAGAGTTATTACCAGATTAGAATGGCGGGGGCCGAAGGGAGCCTTATCGGGCACTCAGAAGTTCGGCAAGCATTTCATGAAACTGATCTCGATGTTCGGTCGAAGATGTTAGGACTTCTCTTTGCGGGCCTGCAACCCATTGTCTGTATTGGCGAAGCGCTCAACGTTCGCTATCCCCACGGTCCGAATGAGCCAGAAGATCGCGAAAACGCCACGCGGTTCGTCATCCAGCAGGTTCGGACGATTCTCGAAGGGCTCCCGCAGGAGTTTGCGCCGCGGGTCATCATAGCCTACGAGCCGGTTTGGGCGATCGGCACCGGGGTCAGTGCCTCACGGGACCAGGTAGAAGCCATGCATGATGCGATCCGAGCGGAGTTGCGCGCGAGGTTCGACTCAGCAGCGGATCGCGTGATCCTTCT
Source organism: Elusimicrobiota bacterium (assembly GCA_016196785.1). Classification (GTDB taxonomy): domain Bacteria; phylum Elusimicrobiota; class Elusimicrobia; order 2-01-FULL-59-12; family JACPXA01; genus JACPXA01. The sequence continues at coordinate 5,199 of JACPXA010000066.1, read as the reverse complement.
ATACGGCGGGAGCGCCAACCTCTCGAACGTCAAAACGCTCTTTACACTTGGAAACGTAGATGGATTCCTGTTGGGGACGGTGTCCGCCAACCCCAAAGAGTTTGCGATCATGGGTGGGGTGATGCTCAGGATCTTACAGGATCATCCCTCGGTGCGTGACGCGAAGCAAAGCCGTCCTCCGGTGTTGGCGGGGAACTTAAAGAACTTCATCCTAGCTCCCGGTGTGGCTCAGTACGTCAATGCCTTGGGTGAACTCGGGGTGGACTTGGGTGCTCTACAAGTGATTCTGGCCCCACCGAATCCTTGGATCAGCACGTGGGGCGGAGGTTTGAAACGGGGGCGTTTGAGGGGGGCGATCACTCGCTCCTCACGACATGACGTTCGGCCGTCGTTCTACGCGGCGGCAGACTGGTGGCAAATAGATCGAGTGCTCGCCCCAACGGTGTATCAGATGATACCGCATCTCTTGCCCGTACTCGCGTTTGCGATCACCAAGAGCACCCGGCCCCCCTTCATCACGCCTTCTACCACTTCAGTCGTGCTGTCAGGAGCAAGAATCCTCGCTCAGCGTTTTACTGCCAACGAAGTCTTTCAGGCGATTCACGAGTGGCTCGAACTACCAGAGGGACGCAGAGTTGCCGACGGGGTCGTCCCCTATGAGATCAGGCTTCTCATTAAGCACTTTAACTTTTTGGGTGATCCTGAACGCGTATTTGGGCACACCTTCTACGCAGCCCTGCGCCAGATCGCCCGTGAGGCCCGAGGCCTTTCGTCTGAGGCCCCTGGAAACCCTGGAAAACTGGCCTTGTTTCTGTTTACAGGGCGTTTAAACAAGATGGCTCGCACCGCTCGATTGTTGGTTAACATCTCCTTCTCCAGAGTGGTTGCGCCCAAACTCGGAGTTACTCCGAAAACCCTCCGGCGCGTTCTGGCCAGCATGGGCCAGAGCGACGTTCTGATTAATAGAGATTGGGCATTGAACAACAGGCGCACTGGAGAAAGTTTAGAAGGTACCATTCGGTGGCGGGTCGACAGGTTGCTTTACTCACAGCTTATGCCCCTGCTCGAAGCGGGGGAGAATGTCTTAGTCGTAACCCACATTGCCCCCCTGCGTGCACTTATCATGGAGCTCGATCAATTGGTCCCACACGAAGCCTCTGCACTGGACATCGCCACCGGCAGGCCCATCATGTATGAGGTTGATGCGAGGGGAGGAATCCTTTCCAAACGGGTGCTGATGGTTTTCCCAGATTTTGCGCTGGGGTTTTTCGCCCCGATTCCCTTGTCGGTCGCTACGTGGCTCTTTGCTTTGATCTCTTTCACCTTCTTCGTTGGGTTCTTGGCCACGATCAAACTGATGGCGAGACCACCCACCCCCGACCCTAAAATTCAGACCCCGTGGGCCCTCATTGGACTCCTCTGGGCCCTCGTTGGACTCCTCGCTGTCGCGCTCAGTTCCTCCCTCCGTGCCTCTCAGTTGGCCGCTTTTTATTCGCCACTTTCCCTATCCTGGCACAAGCTCTTCTCGACCATGGTCTTTGTCGGCGCTGTTGAAGAGGAAACACCCGGACGGCCAAGGGGTGATCAGGTGACCATCGATAAGGTTACCGAAGCGCTTCTCGCACTCTACAGGGACCAATCCTGGACAATCATACCTGACACGTCTAAGCGTTCGCCAGAAACCGCCCTTACCGACTCGTTAGTCCCTCTACCGACTAGCTTCTCGCTCCATCGAATCGCCATTACGGGAGCAGGGAGGGTCTTTGCGATCATCACGCAGTCAGTAGGCAAGAAGGATCGAACGATCGAAAAAGAGTTGGACGCCGCGTTTTTCGCTTCCCAGGCGGCGTTGCATCCCGTCTCTGGAAATCACCCCGCTGCCACCCGCCAAGAGCCGCGGCCCTGGCGTCTGACCGCGCAAGGCCTGAAACCTCTGCGCCGGTTAATCAGCGGCTTCCCGGACCTCTGGGTCGAAATCGGTCTTGTTTCTCCGGGTTGGATCACCGGGTATCGCCAAGATGTGTCCACGCCGAATGCGGTGCGGCTGGCATTCAGCAAAAACCTATTTATTCAGGGAGCCGAAGGCGTCGCCGTCAATGTCCAGGCGCTCGCCGAGGTTCTTGCCGCTATTGATCTGGCCCGACAACGTCGTGTTCATCGCCGCCTGGCCGGGCGGGTAGCCCAAGCGGTGGATCAAGTATTCGCGCAGCTAGCGGCGTGGGGGCCGCAGCACAGGAACGTCCTATGGCTGGGGCGTGAGCGGGAGCATCGGGCTACCCTCCTGTTCCCATTGGAGATGGAGCTATCAGTGGACCGTAAGGGAGCATCCTACCGTCTGACCAAGGCCGCTCAGGGGTTGTTATCATTCGCTCCAACCCTCGCTGCCATGTCGATTGTCACCCCCTCCTCTGTGACCCCTCAGTTGTTGTGGCTATCTCGACAACTCCAGGCCTTGGGGCGAGAGGTCCTCATTTATCATCCCAACGACAAGGCGCCTCACGTATGGAATACCGCGATCTTCGAGGTGGGAGACAAGGGTCAACGCAGCCTGCTCACGAATCCAGAAGACGACTCGATGTTTGGCATTTCTGGACCGTTCACCACCGCACAAGACAAACCAGCCTTACGTCGAATCCTGCTCACCGTGCTTGCTCCTCTCGCCTCTCAGGCGGGGCCCAAGCAGGCGACTGCCTGGGGGGTTGACCTGGGGGCTCTGTTCATCTTGGGATTCCTTTGGGTTTCGTTTGCGACTGGTGTACTTGTACTTATTGGCCAATATCGGAAAGCTCCCGCCCTTCGCAGTAGGGTCACGTTCACCCTGGCATGGTTGTTGAGCGTCATCGCTGGGCTCCTCCTGCTGGGGGCTGCAAGTCAAGTGATGGGTGTTGACCTTTCGGGACTTAGTTCCCTCCCCTTGATCCATCTGTCTCGTCCTCACCTCTTTGCTCACGCTACCTCCTGGTTTGCCCTGGGCACAGTGGCGGGAGGACATCACGATGAGGGGGAGAAGAACGCAACGACGGAACCGCGCCAGGATGAACAAGAGGCTCTGCAGAGAAAAAGTGACGACGTGGCTTCCTTCCTCCTCACGACCTTGAGTACAGTTGAAGCGAGCAAGGTTGTTTCACCGATCATTCGAATACTCAAACAGGGGCAGGTAGTTATCGAAGGCTTAGTGAAACCCAAAGAGCCACTGTGGTACCCCGATGAGAGGCAGACAGTTGTAGTGGGTCGAGCAGATTTACACAAGATCCCTGGGCGGAGCGATCAGAAGCAGTCGATGATTTCTCTTGTTGAGAACGATCTGAAGCCAGGTGAGGAGATCGAAATCCGTGCTGAATGGGAAGGCAACAAAGAGACACTTAGTGTCAAACTCCCAGGGATGCCACGCCCCCTGCTAGGTCGTCCACAAGAGCTTCTCTTCCACAACCTCACCTTTAGCTTGTCAGACGATCATAGAGTGCTTCTCGCAGCTCTCGTTGGAGAAGTTCGGAAATTTATGGAGAGGCGGAAGACTGATTCTTCGGCGTCCGCTGGGTATTCCCCCGCTGAACTGATATCGTCCGTCCCTTCGATGCTTCCCACGATTCTCATGATGCTTCCTCTCTTTATTATGGTAGGGATCAGTGCACTGGTAATGAAGATCGTGACCGGCACCTACGACTTCCAACGACACCGCCACGTGTTGTGGATGGTCATGGGGCTCGTATCTGTTTTCCAGACGCTGGGTAGTGGTTTCTTCCCGGCTCACGCAGTGTCACTCGCCAACATGGCCGGTTTGAATTTTGCCATGGTGGGTCCTCAGGAAGCGGTGTCCGCTGAGAAACCGATCTCGCGGGGTGAGCTTGAACCGTTCACCGGTCCCCCAACCTTCACAGTGCAACTGCCGGATAAATCAAGCGTTAACATTGGCCTGTCAGACCGGGATCGAGATCCCGAAGAGCAGTTGGCGAGCGAGTTGTTCCGCTATGCGGTCCAGCGAGGTGTGGTCCCCCTCCCTGGGTATACGGTGCCGCCCTATAATTGGGTTGTCGGGGTTGTCGCGCTGCTGATCGCGGGGGGTGGTCTCTTGCTGTGGCCTGGGGTCGCTGTCAGTAGTGTCCTGCCCTGGGTCGTGATGGGGACGACTGGGCAAAAGGAGCCCTTTCAGCAGGAGGCTGAAGAGATTGTTCAAATTTTGCGGGACCCTCAGTTTTTACGGAACCCTCGGTTCTTGCGAGGAAAGACAGCAACCCGACTGAGGCTTCTCCTGTCTCTCAGGAGAAGTTCAGAAGGGCCACCGGTTCCCTTGATGGACCTCGTTGTCTATGGAGATCGGAAGATGAGGGAGCTCCACAGGTATCCGCTCAATGGCTATATCAGAAACCACCGCATCCTAGGCAAAACTCTGCTCAGACTTCCTGTCAGAGGCTTACCTGAAGAGCATGCGTTAGGTATTGAGTACGACCCCACCGGGGATCGGCTGGATCCCGTTTCGCTTGCGCTTTATCAACGCTCTCCTCAGGAAGGAGTGGTGAAAGTCGCCAACCGATCGGTCTGGGAGTTGACTGTCCCCGCCGTGCAGGAAGGATTATTCGATCTTTTCAGGGACACCAAACTCGACTACCCATTGCAGTCGGGAACAATCCAACAGTTGACCCCGGTAGAGATCGCCGAGATCAGGTTCGACCCGTGGAAGGTGGTCGTTCTGGCATTGCTGCTCGAGGTTTTCCTAGGGAACATCTTACTCGCTGTCCTCAGATCCACTGGTCTGGCTCTGCCCATCATCGCCTTGAACACCCCCCCACCGAAGTCCTCTTCGGACAGAGAAACCCCCTTGCTGTACGCGCCGCACAAATATATTCGGGCTCAAAACGGCCAAGAAAAATTCCTAATCGAACTCTTCGACACCTTGTGGGAACGTTACCGATCGCGCATGCCGTACGTCCAGAAATATGAGGAGGTGATCAAAAATCACGGCGCGACGTTCGTGAACGACCATATCGCATTCCGCACGCTGGCCTCGAAGGAACACGGGGTCGGGTTGTTCACACTCGCGCGGATCTTCGAAGCTTTGGGATATTCCGCCGCCGGCAACTACGAGTTCCCCAATAAACATTGGAGTGCTATTCACTACGAACATCCCAATTCCCAGTTCCCCAAACTGTTCATCAGTCAGCTCAATACGTGGGAACTGACCCCCACCGCGCAAGCCATCAT
>JACPXA010000084.1 GCA_016196785.1 Elusimicrobiota bacterium | reverse complement strand
TCAAAACCACCCACCTGGGCCTGCTCATAAAATGGGAGCCGCCGTCCATAGGCGATATCAAAAGCCGCTCGGAACGCCGTAACATGCGGAGCCCCACCATGCGGCAGGTAGAATCGCCATTGGGCCCCATATCGCTGAAACTCGGTATCCGTATTGAACACATCCGACCCAGCCTGTTCGGTAAACAACTGGCCAAACATCCCTCGGGTAGGCGTCGTGGGAGAGTCCCGAGTGTCATACGACAGGCTGGCGATGGTTGCCGACACAATAGTCGGATCCAAGCCGAACAGGAGGGGGTAGCGGTCGAGGGTGTCAAGGATATCCGGATCATTGCCAGCATCAATGTTTACATCGCGGTAGCGTTGAAAGATCGCCGCTTGGAGATATTTCGTCAGGTCCCACCCAGCTCCGAGCGTCAGCCGTGTTTCTTTAACCGAATAGGCGCTTTCGTCAGACTTCCGGGTATTCGGCCCGAACCCAAAGAACCGGTTCGCCCCATCAATGATACGACCACCACCCGCCAAGAGAAACAGCCGGCCGTCCACCAGCGTGTGGTCCTCGAATTGGAGGGTGGCCTGGCCATTGATCCGCTGAGACCGGCTGAGGACCGTCACCACCGATGTCTTTGTGCGAGGATAGAAGAAGTGCCGAAGGGTCCCTGTCAGCTTAAAGACATTGTTATAGGTGAGAGAGGGAGCGACAATGTGTTCAACGTTCTGCTGGGATCCCTGGACGACCCACACTGGCATGAGCCCTTCCGACCACCCCGAGTTAGGATCCAGCGTGACATAGGGGATCGTGACGAAGAGCGTCTTCTTCCCAATTGGCTTGGTCAAACTCCGAATCACCCATTTCAACAGCCGTTCTTTCGCAGGCGGGGACGGAAGGTGGGGGATTTCAATCCGTTCGATTCCTGGAAGGCTCGGGTCGTCCGCTCTGAGGGGGGCGACCGCGAGGGCGAAGAGGAGAACCACGCAAAGTTTCCTCATGAGGTTCTGTCTTCTGGGAAACCCCGCTTCACAAACCCTCTGGCGAATGTCCTGAGATCAGAGACCGCCTCGGTGTGAAGAGCCCCTCCCTCGCTAAATAAGAACCGCTTCAGGCCCGTGGCTGGAGAGCCATGGAGACCTTCGGGGAGGGAGACGTACACCTTCCCATCGGCACGCCGGTGGCGGAGTGGAATCAAGAGGACCGATCGTCCGTGCCGGAGCAGACGGGCAATGACCGTCTCAACCAACCGCTCGCGATAAGGGACTTCCCGCTGGAACTCCTCGCAGAAAGCGTTGACCACATCGTGCACTTCCTCAGCGTGGAGGCCTGACTCTTGAAGGAGGGCCTGCAACCGCGCTCGCTGGTCCTGAGAGACGAGCCCGCTGTCAGCCGATCCCTCCGCCAACAAGAAGGCCACGACACGGTTTAGCAAAGCCCAACGCTGGCTGGGGGGAAGTTTTAGTTGCCTCCCGATGCGGCTGATGAATTCCCGCGTGGTATAGAGCAACCGAGCGTTTTGCGGCTCGGCGCCTGCCCATGCCAAGGCGACACCGCCCGGCCGCTGGATGGCCCGGAGGAGACGGAACCCTGCTGCCCAGGAAGCACTCCCCCGCAATCCCACATGACGTTGGAACCAACTCTGCTGACTCGGTTGACGATCCAGGCTGAGGTGGAGCACATGGACGAGTCCCGTATAGACTGCAGCCACCTCTGGCGGGACTCCCTCCAGTGCGAAGGAATCCACCGCGAGCACAATCCGAAGATAGTCAGGTTTTCCTCTATCTTGATGACTCAATCGCTGATTCACGGCAAATGCCTGCCTATAGAGTTCAAAGAGCAGGTGCTGGGGAGGATCGGCAGCGCGAGGATGAGAGGTAGCAAAGAGGACACAAGGCCAAGCCCCTCCTGCAACCCTTAACGTCTCAGCCAGTTGGATGGCGGCTTCGATGGCGGAGTGACTGGCAGGGTCCAACGGCTGGGGCGGATTGTGAATGAGCCGAGCAAAGAGCCACGCCTGGAAGGTTGTAATTCCTGGCAGCCCACCTGCGCGCACTCCCCATCCCAAAACGTTTCCCATCCCGTTAAGCGCCGGTTCCGTGATCCACCGCCACATCCGTTGGGATCGTACCTGACGGATCCGGTTGAGATGCAACGGATCTGCCAGGTGCTGGTGAATGACTTCAAGCACACGCTCCACGACATCCTCATTCTTTGGTATAGCAAAAACGAGGCGCGGCTGCCAATCGTAAAGAGCCTGAAAAACAAAAACCCACCAAAGCGGTGGGTTTCGTCTACGACAACCAGATAGTCTTACTCGTTTACCAGCGACGCCCTCCCCGTCTTGCCCCACTAAAACTACCACGACCTCGCCCAGCGCCAGCTTCATTGCGATCGGCTCGAGGTCTCGCTTCATTGACCGTGATCTGCCGGTCACCGATGCGCAGGCCGTTCAGCTTGGCAATCGCCGCCTTTGCTTCATCATCCGAAGCCATCTCGACAAATCCAAACCCTCTGGACATGCCGGTGTCTCGGTCTCTGATTAACTGCGTCTTTTGGACCGCCCCCTCTTTGGCAAACAGCTCATGGAGCTGATCCTCCGTGTAGTCGAAGGGTAAGCTCCCAACGTAGATGTTCTTTCCCATAAACGCTCCTTTTGCTACTCTTCGAACAAAAAACCACATCGGCCTTCACCAATACAACGGCGTTCAGCCTCCGTGGTCTCAAGTTCCCTTGGGACTCGTGATGTCCGAGCCGTCCCGAACTACCAGTGTAAGTATGTCATTTTTAGCTGATGGTGTCAACAACAATCTGACCTCGGAAGGATTGGCTTGACGGGTGTTGGCTGATTTCGTACACTTCTGGTAAAGAATTAGCGCTGAATAATTGTAACGCTAAGGAGGATTAGGATGGCGGATTATGCAATTCCCAATACATTGGTTTCGACCGAGTGGGTCGCTCAGAATAAGAAAAATCCCAAGGTCCGCATCGCCGAAGTTGACGTGGATACCAAGGCCTATGAGGAAGGTCATATTGAGGGGGCGGCGGGGTGGAACTGGCAAACCCAGCTCTGCGATACGGTCCGGCGGGATGTGATCCCCAAAACCCACTTAGAACAACTATTGGGGGGAGCGGGAATTACCAACGACACGACGATTGTCCTCTACGGAGATAACAACAACTGGTTTGCGTGTTGGGCCTTCTGGCAGCTGAAGATGTTTGGCCACGCGGACGTCCGTGTGATGAATGGCGGCCGCAAGAAATGGCTGGCGGAAGGCAGACCGCTGACGAAGGAGGTCCCCAGCTACCCGCGCACGACCTATAAAGCCAAAGAACCGGATTTCTCGCTGCGGGCGTTCCTGCTTCAGGTGCAGCAAGCCATAGAAAAACGGAACGGATGGACACTCGTGGATGTCCGGTCGCCGGATGAATATACCGGGAAGATTCTCTGCCCCCCTGGTTTGCCAGAAACCTGCCAGCGAGGTGGTCACATCCCCGGCGCGCGCAGCATCCCCTGGGGAAAGAACTGCAATGAAGACGGGACGTTCAAATCGGTGGAGGAACTCCAGGCGCTCTACCAGCCGTTAGGCGTGACAAAAGACAAGAAGGTCATCGCTTATTGCCGGATTGGTGAGCGATCCAGCCTCTCTTGGTTCGTGTTGAAGTATCTCCTCGGTTATCCCGCTGTGATCAACTACGACGGCTCTTGGACCGAGTGGGGGAACCTCGTGAACGCCCCGGTTGCCAAAGGGGAGCAGTCGGAGTAAATTCCTGGGTCAAACCTTTCGTACTGAAGAGTATCGCACCCGAACGGAAACCGAAGGCCGGTGGACCCTGCGGGTGACTTCTTACCGGTTGGGAGATCACTACGCGTGTACCGTGGATAACGTGGATCCCGGAGCAACCCTGGCCAGAACCGAAGGACCGACCCGGGAAGAAGCGGAGGCTCAAGCCCT
>JACPXA010000083.1 GCA_016196785.1 Elusimicrobiota bacterium | reverse complement strand
GGCAAGAATCTCACTGGATTAACCACTTTCTTGTCAGCGCTAGGAGCCCTCGTTGGGCTTTATATTGTTGGCAGGAAAGAGATAGCTTCAGAAAAGAAAAAGACGACGTAAAACCAATCTGATCATCTGGTTCCATTTTGGTTCCATCTCTAGCAGTTCGGTCATGTATGGGTCAGGTAGAGCTCAAGGCTATGTACCGTCTCAGACTTCAGGGGATCAGGAAATTCACGACGGAAGACCCCACCCTCGTTGACTCCTGGCCCCGGAGCCATTTGACACTCTCGTGCGAACCTGACGTGCAGGTTGCGCGAGCGTCCCTAAGGATGTGACCTATGGGGAAGGATGTAATATTATCTAAACAGCGTAACGCTAATAGCGTAATTGCTAGGCCAGGAACCCTTTCGTGAGGTAGAAGAGTCCGCCTGCACTGATGACCCTAAACTGGGTGCCCAGCGTCCCAATCTCTGCATCGTGCCGTTCCAGTTGGCTTTCGAGCTGGACCAGTTTGTCCGACAGATCCTTGTGAAAACTGAGCACCTGCCGGAGCTTCACAAACACCCTCATGATTGCAATATTGACCTGGATCGCCCGTTTGCTATGAAGCACGCTCGAAAGCATCGCCACGCCTTGCTCGGTAAAGGCATAAGGGAGATATTTCCGATGCTGTCCACGCCCCCCGCTCTTTAAGATCACAACGTGTGATCTTAAAGCCGCGGTTTCTTCGCTGGTCAGTTGGAAGATGAAGTCTTCCGGGAACCTTTCGATGGTCCGTCTAACGGCTTGATTCAAGACTCTGGTTTCCACGCCATAGAGCTCAGCCAAATCAGAATCTAACATGACCTGCTGGCCCCGGATAACGTAAATTCGATTTTCAATGTTTGTCACTAGTACTAAGCGCATAAAGTACCTCCTGACAGTTAGAGTCAGGAGAGAGACAATTTATTCATCCTTAAACAAATCCCGGATTTGGATTGTGAGAAGACTTCCCAGTGGGGAGGGGACAGGCTCCTAGGCTAAAGAAGGATGGGGATGGCCGGAGTCGCTGCTGCCAGGCATGAGAGTTAAGATGAAATGGTTCAAAGCGGAATGTTGAATAGCCGCTTTTTTCCCTCTCCCCTCCAGGGAGAGGGGGAAGTCTGATGCGTTCAACATTCCGCCTTGAGCCGATGAAATATTATGCAAGATGCGTTACGCGAATAGCGTAATTGCTAGGACAGAAAGCCTTTGAAGAGGTAGAAGAGTCCGCCTGCACTGAGGACCAGGCCGACCCACCCCAGGGCTTGGCTAACTTCTGGCATGGGCTCCTCCAAACCTCGCCCGCACCCACGCAATAAGGCCAGGAAGGAACGAGAGAAAGATGACGACGGCAACGATGAGATGGATCTGCCGGTCAATCACTGCGGGAGGGAGCGACTGGCCAAGGCAGTAGCCAATGAGCGTCAGGCTCAGTACCCACCCGATGCCCCCAAAGACGTTGAAGGCGGCAAATCGTCGGTAGGTCATCTGGCCGATGCCGGCCACCACTGGGGCGAAGGTACGAATGATCGGCATGAAGCGGGCAATGACAATTGTCTTCCCGCCGTGCCGCTCGTAGAACTCATGGGTCTTGATCAAGTGCGCACGTCGGAAAAACAGCGAATTCGGCCGGTTGAACAAGGCCTTGCCGGCCCGATACCCGAAGGCGTACCCCACGGCATCGCCCGCCACGGCCGCCGCGCTCAAGGCGACGTTCAACCAAAACAGGTTGAGATCGCCCCTCGCGGCGAAGACCCCCGCGGTCACCAAGAGTGAATCCCCGGGCAGGAAGAATCCAATGAGGAGGCCGGTTTCTGCGAAGACAATCGCGATCATTCCCACCATCCCCACCATCCGAATCATCTCGGGGACGTTGTAGACCGTCCGGAAGAACGCCTGAATGAATTCCATTGGGAGTCTTCATTAGATAACTTTTCGTGCTCCGAGGGCAAGCGACAGTTCCCCGCCGGTAGGCGAGCTAGACTTTCGGTGGCGATTCTTTGTAGACTGATCAACCGACAAACATTAAGGAGGTGCATGCATGGAAACACCTATCAAGCCGGCGGTGATCGGGATAGTGCTGACGATGGTCCTGGGTTCATTGGCCTTCAGTCCAGGGTGGGCCGATGAGACCTCCACACCCCCAGGAGGGCTCGGCAGCATTATGGAAGAGCGGCCGCATCACGGACCATCGGGTGACACGAAGGCGCGTCGTGAGGAACACAAGGCGCAGCCTGCAGCTCCGGTGGGCGTGAAGAAAGCCGTGCCACCTGAGAAGAAGCGCGCGGTGCGCTCAGAAAAACGTGGACAGCCGGTGGGGCAAAAGAAAGCACAGGGAGGGCAGGCGCGTCAAGAGACGCAGGGCAGCTCGAAGGGCCAAACGAAGAAACGCTAAAATCGGCCAGTATGGCTAGCCCGTTGTCGGTCTTGATCCTGGCGGCTGGGGAAGGGACTCGGATGCGATCCGAGACGCCCAAGGTGCTGCACCCTATCGCGGGCCAGCCGATGATCGTCCATGTGCTGTCGGCGGTTAAGCCGTTGCACCCCAGACAGATTGGGGTGGTCATCGGACACGGCGGCGAACAGGTCCGGGAGGTCCTCCGCCAAGCGGGAAGCCCCCGTCTTCACTTGGTGGTACAACGGCGACAGCGGGGGAGCGGCGATGCAGTCAAGGCGGCCTCCGCGTGGCTCCGTCGTCAGGGTGGAGACACCCTGGTCCTGTATGGGGACGCCCCCCTTCTACGACCGGAGACCT
>JACPXA010000059.1 GCA_016196785.1 Elusimicrobiota bacterium | reverse complement strand
GTTTAAGCCACGAGCCTCTAACACGCCATGGGCCACATCCCATGCGGTCCCGTTCGTGGTGCCCCCGCGCCGTACCGCCGGCCACCCTCGAGCGAGTCGAAGGGGCCACAGCGGATCCTGCATCCATTGAAGACACCGCGGGAGCTCCACCTGGGTCTCCCACGGGAGAGAGAGAAGATCCAGAAACCGCATCCGGGGGGTATACACGGCGAGGAAAATCATCTCTGGCTTCGGTTGGGATTCTCGACCCGACTGGGTCACAAGGAACAGCCCGGTCACTCGTTCCCCGTGGGCAAAGCGCCACACGGCGGGGGTCTCCCATTCGGAGCGACGCTGCCAGTCCCGGAGGCGCCATCCGGGGCGCGGCCACGGCATGGAAGCCACCAATGAAGCGAGCCAGAGGACGAGGAGCAACACCCCGAACCATCCCTCTCGACGCCACCGCCAGACGACCCCGTTGGTCATCCCGTTAGCGATACAAACGATACCGTTGGATATACGCCGCGACCGAGTCAGGGACCAAGTAACGGAGCGAGGCTCTGCGCCGAACCATGTCCCGCAGGGTCGTCGCGTTGAGGTTCACCAGGGGATTGGCGAGCCAATGGACCCGCCGCCGCAGCGACGGGGAGAGCTGCCGGGAGGATGCCTCGGGCCGCCCGCCGACCAGGAATGGACAGAGCGCCAGGACGCGCCGGCCCGCGACCCACGTATCAATCTCCCGAAGGGTGTCCGACCCGATGAGAAAATACAGCGTGTTCCCAGGAAATCGTTGCTGAAAGTACTGGATGGTCTCATGGGTGTAGGAGGGACGGGCTTGACGCATCTCCCAGTCGCTGACTGAGAAGGCTGGGTTGCCACGGATCGCAAGCCGGACCATCGCCAGCCGATGCACGGCGGAAGCGAGGTCCCGCGTTTTATGGGGCGGGGCTCCAGCGGGAATAAAAATGACCCGGGCAAGTCGTCGCTCGACCCGGGCCGCTTCCGCAAGTGCCAGATGGCCGTAGTGAATCGGGTTAAACGTCCCCCCAAAGAGGGCGATACGCATGGGGGTTAGAGCGCTTTATTCACGCACTTGGCCGGTGCCGCGCACTACGTACTTCGTCGTGGTCAATTCACGCACCCCCATGGTGCCCCGCGCATGGACCTTCTGGGTAGAGATCCCAATCTCGGCGCCTAACCCAAAGACCCCCCCGTCATGCATGCGGGTAGAAACATTGTGAAACACCGCCGAGGAGTCAACCTCGCGCAAGAATCGTTCCGCTGTTGCTGGATCCTCCGTGACGATGGCATCGGAGTGGTTGCTCCCATACCGATTGATGTGCGCGATGGCTTCATCCACCGATTCCACGACCCGGATGGCGAGGATCAGGTCCAGGTACTCCGCGCGCCAATCCGCCTCGGTAGCCGGCTTGAGCCCCGGAAGGATCTGACGCGTCCGGTCGCACCCCCGCAGCTCCACCTTGGCCGCTTGGTACTGCTTCGTTAGTGCTGGCAAAAACCGCTCGGCGACCGCTTGATGGACGAGCAACGTTTCCATGGCGTTACAGGTACCGGGACGTTGGACCTTGGCGTTGTAGGCAATGCGCTCCGCCATAGCCAGGTCGGCGGCTTGGTCCACGAACACGTGGCAGACCCCCTTCCCGTGGCCCAAAACGGGGACGCTGGACTGGCTCATGACCGCCTCGATCATCTCCTCGGAGCCTCGGGCGATGATGAGATCCACGAGCCCGCGGAGTTTGATGAGCTCTTGCACGCTCTGCCGATCCGTCCGTTCCACCAGCTGGATGGCGCCTTCTGATACCCCATGGGTGGCAGCGGCTTGGGTCAGGCACCGCACCAAGGCTCGATTGGAGTTCACCGCCTCAGATCCGCCGCGCAAGATGACGGCGTTTCCCGCTTTCAAGGAGAGCCCTGCCGCTTCCACCGTCACGTTAGGTCGTGACTCGTAGATGATGCCAACGACTCCCAGCGGTACCCGGACCTTTTGAATGCGCAGACCGTTTGGCTGGGTCCACTCGGAGATGATCTCGCCCACGGGATCGGGCAGCGCGGCGATCTCCCGCAGCCCCTGGGCCATCTCCCGCACCCGCCGCGCATTCAGCGTCAGCCGATCAATGAGCGCCGTGGAAAGTTTCGCCTCCTTCGCCGCCTCCACATCAATCTCGTTGCGAAACAGCACCTCGCCCGCCGCGGCCTCAATCGCCTGCGCCATCGCGGTCAGCGCCTGGCTTTTGGCCTCGCTGGATAACGTCGCCAGGCGGTGGCTAGCCCGCTTGGCGAGCGCCGCTTGCCGGATAATCTCTTCTTTCAGCTCTGATGCCACAGCCATGAGTTTATTAAAATTGTATCACATCAACCCCATTGTTGTAACTGACCCTCCATCAGAATTCTAGATTTGCTAAAATGAGTATGTGAATCTCTTGGTGGTGGGTTCGGTGGGGCTGGACACGGTCAAAACCCCGTTTGGCGCGGTGAAAGAAGCCTTGGGAGGTTCAGCGACGTATTTTGCGTACGCCGCCAGCTTTTTTGCGCCAGTCCGGTTAGTCGGGGTGGTAGGTGAAGACTTCCCCCAGGAACACCTGACGCTCCTCAGACAACGGGGGGTCCATCTGGATGGGTTAGAAGTGGCGCCCGGCCGTACGTTCCGTTGGCAGGGAAGCTACGAATACGACCTCAATGAGGCCCATACCCTGGCTACCGAGCTGAATGTCTTTGAGACCTTTCAACCCAAGATCCCGACAGCCTACCAAGCGAGCGAGTTCGTGTTCCTGGCCAATATCAACCCGGAACTGCAATTGGAGGTCCTGACTCAGGTGAAGGCACCGCGCTTGATTGCCTGCGATACCATGAACCTCTGGATTCGAACCAAGCGGGAGCCGCTGTTGGCACTCCTCAAACAGGTACACATCTTTATTCTGAATGACGGCGAGGCCCGTCAGCTCACCCAACAGTCCAGCCTCATCAAAGCCGGCAGGCTGCTCCTCCAATGGGGTCCTCGGGTTGTGGTGATCAAGAAGGGGGAGCATGGGGTTCTGCTCTTCACGCAACAGGACTTCTTCGCCGCCCCGGCGTTCCCTCTCGAAGAGGTGTATGATCCGACTGGCGCGGGGGATTGCTTTGCTGGGGGATTCTTCGGCTCACTGGCGCGACACCATCACGACCAACCCTTGACCACTGCGGCGCTACGCCAAGCGGTGATTTTTGGCAGTGTCCTCGCTTCCTTCAACGTAGAACGGTTTAGCCTAGAACGCTTGACCTCCCTCACCCTTGACGAGATCCAAACTCGCTACCGTCAGTTCTCCGACATTACCCATTTTTCTCCCGTCTGACCCCTAGGGAGTTTAGCGAGTCTCTAAGAAGGGACGGAGTTGGTCGTAGAGCTCTTCGAGGGTAAAGGGTTTGGCGATAAACCCGTCAGCCCCCAGCGATTCGATGGCGGCCTCGGTGCCATCGGCATGGTAGGCGGTTATGATGAGGACCTTCGGCCGCTTGCCGGGGCAGCGCGTCTTGATCTGGCGGAACACCTCAAACCCCGAAATCCGGGGAAGCATCAGATCTAACATCACCAAATCCGGCTGCTCACGGATGATGGTGGCGATGGCTTCCTGTCCGTTCGTACAGATGGACATCTTGAGCGGGCCATCCCACCCCGCGAGAGCGGCTTGTAAAAATTGGACAACATCAGGATCATCTTCGACAATGACCATTGAGCGGATGGCACTCATGAGAGGGTCTGCCCAATGGACACTGAGGGGGATACTCCCGCTCCCTTCGCTGGCAAGGCGAAGACGCTGGGCAGCCGCACGACGAAGGTCGTTCCCTTCCCGGCTCCCTCGCTCTGGGCCTCCAGACTTCCCCCGTGTCGCTGAATGAGTCCGTAGGACACGCTTAAGCCCAGTCCCGTCCCGTGGCCCGTCTCTTTGGTGGTAAAAAAGGGCTCAAAGACCCGAGTCAAGTGCTGGCGCGGGATGCCGAGCCCCGTATCGGCCACCAGGGTTTCCACCCACCCATTCGCCACCAGGCGGGTGGTGATGGTGAGTGTCCCGCCGCCCGGCATCGCCTGCCAGGCATTGGTCACTAAATTCAGGAACACTTGTTGCAGAGACTGCCGGCTGCCGCGGACCAACGGCAGCCCCGCCAACAGGTTTTTCTGAACGGTGATGTTGTGGACCGATAGATCTGAGTGGCACAGGGCGAGCGTGTCTTCCCAGAGCGCAGTGAGATTTACCTCTTCCATCTCCAGTTTGGTGGGCCGGGCAAAATCTAAGAGCTCCCGGACGATCTTGCGACAGCGGAGCGCCGAGGCCTCGATGCGTTCGATCATCTCCCGGTGAGGATTCCCCAGTGGGAGTTGCTGTTTTAAGAGCTGCGCCGGCCCCAAAACCCCGGTTAAGGGATTGTTGAGCTCGTGCGCCACACCACCGGCCACTTGGCCTAAGGCGCTCATCCGATGCATCTGGATCACCTGCGTTTGGAGCCGCTCAAGGTTTTCCGCCATCTGATTCAACGCCAGGGCTAACTGCCCGATCTCATGCCGGCGAGACATCGCGAGGCGCACCGTGAGATCCCCCTGCCCGATGGACTCTGCGGCCTTGATCAGAACCCGGAGCGGCTGTGCCACAGACCGGAAGATCCACCAGGCCAGCCCCAGCGCCATCAGGATGGCCAAGGCGCTGAAGACAAGGGCAACATTGAGGCCTAACTGTCGAACGCGTCGGCCTTGCGCGCTGACAGCTTCCCGTCCCGCGAGATCTTGCTGGACGGTCTGATCCACCAGGCGTTTGAGCAGTTCGCTCTCCGTGAGAAACGGCCGTTCCAAGAGCTGCCAGAGGGCTGGTCCCGGGGCCTCAGCCCGCAGGGTGATGACCTGGTCTGCCGTCTGTCGGAACCGGTCATAGGCACGGGCCACCTGGCGATAGTCAATCCATTCCGATGGCTCGTGGGTGGTGACCTCCTGCCACTCCTTCAGGATCCGCCGCACCTCACCACCGGTCTCTTCAAACCGCTGCCGATCACTGGCCTCGCCCAAGAGCAGAAAGAAATCCATCGCCCGAAGATGTCGGTTGAGCTGCACCTGGAGCTCCCGCGTGATTTGACCGACCCGGGCCGCCCGAAGGCCGAGGAGGGCATATCGTTCTCCCACCTGCTGGGTGAAGAGTAAGGCCGTCCCGGTCAACACCACCAAGCCGGTCATCACGAGAAACGCCCACGCCAGACGCAGTCGAATGCTCATCGGGCAACCACGACCGTCCCAGAGAACCTGTTGGACCCGCCTTTGATCTGGTAGAGATAGACCCCCATCGGCACCACCCGCCCTCCACTGTCCTTCCCATCCCACTGGAAGGCATTCTCCTCATTGGAGACCTTACTCAGGTCCGCCACCTTCGCCCCCGACATGTCAAAGATTTCTCCCGTCACGGTGTCAGCCGCCGGGTTCTCCACCTGGAACACTACCACATCGTTCCATCCATCCCCGTTCGGGGTGATGACCCGCGGGAATACCCGCGTCAGCTTGAACTCTGTCCCCCGCAGCACCTCCCGCAACTGGAAGTTTCCAAAGCGGGCCGTTTCCAACGTCACCTTCTTGTTCACCGAATCCACCTTGCCCCCCAGAGGAATCCACGTGTCCCCCGCTTTATAGAAAACCCCAAGATTCTTCGTCTCCCCCGCCTTGGCCACGACCTCTCGAACCAACGCCGGCCGCCGCTGTCCTGGAGCCGCCGCTTCCAACGGCCGGCTCAGTGAGGAGACGATCTCGTACTGAAACGTCATGGTGAACGGGGAGGTCAGTTGCGGGATGACATTAAGCTCCTCTTTGGCCGTTCCACTGGTGATCTTCGCGACCTCGACCTTCACTTCCTTCACCACGTTCAGCGTCTTTTTGGCCGTCTCGCTCACCGTCACTTCCTTCACCGATATCGTGATGGCATTCTCATCGAGCCCTGTGGCGGCCTTGACTTGCTCCCGGAGCGTTTTCATTCCTGGCACCGGGATGCTCCACAACGACGCCTGATCGTCAGCCACATAGGTGCGGAGCAGCCCCGCTTCGAGGTCGCCCGAGGTCCGGGTGGTCAAGTCTACCGCCGCTCCGGCGCCTGTCGAGCGTTTATCAATCTTATCCTTCGCCAGCACCACCAAACACTTCACGGTGCTGGCCAGCCGGCTCGTATCCACTGTGTGGGACGTGGTGGCGGTGGACTTTGACTCACAGTACCGCGTATAATCTGCAGTCGCGAACGCGGAGAAGTCCGTCCCGCAATCCGTAACCAAACAGGCCTCAAACCCACCGAGGGTGAACGAGGTCCCATCCGTTCGCACCGCCTTATAGTCCGGCCAACTCACCTTTAACGTGGTCGCGTTCAGCACCTCCAACCGAAGCTCCGGCATGGCGGCAGGCGGCGCGGCTGAACTCTTCGGCTGGACAAAGTTGTAGAGCGCGGTGACCGCTGAGGACGCGACGCCATCGGCATTCTTCGCGCTCACCTGATAGCAGTAATAGGCATCCGGCGTGGGGGCATCCGTATACGTGGTGTCGGTCAGCCCCTCCTTCGCCGTGGCATAGGTCCCGCAGGTGGTCTCGGTCAGCGCCGGGGCTCGCGACACGATGTAGGTGGTCCCAGACGGGTTCGAGTTGGCCGACCAGCTCAGGGTCGCCTTGCCATCTTTATTGCTGGAGGTCACCGTGAGACTGGTGGGTTTGGCTGCCAACGTCGTCTTCGAGGCGGTCGAGCTATACGAGGTGGCAACCCCTGCGCTGTTGAAGGCCCGCACTCGGAAGCAATACGTGGTGTTCGGCGTCAGGCTTGAACTGGTGTAGGTGGTGTCAGAGGAACGATTGGAGGAATCGGTGACCTCCGTGAACGTCCCGCTGCAGCTCCCTGCCGCCCGCTCCACCCCATAGGTGGAACCGCTGGTCCCGGCAGTCCAGCTTAACGAAACGGCGGTGGCGCTGACGTCCGTCACGGTCAACCCGGATGGGGTACCCACGGTCGTCTGCGTCGAGACTGAGGCGGTATAGCCACTGGCCCCCCCGTGCCCCGCAAACGCCCGCACCCGATAGCAATAGTTGGTGCCTGCCGAGAGTCCTGAGTCGGTGTACGTGGTGGCGGTGGGGCGGGAGGAGGCATTCGTCACCTCCGTAAAGCTGGGGCTCCCACCGCAGGTGCCGGCGGCCCGTTCGACCCCATACGTGACTTCGCCGGTATTGCTGTTGCTCGACCAGCTCACGTTAACCGAGGTCGCGGTGACGGATGTGGCCGCGAGGGTGGTGGGCACAGCCGGCACGAGCTTATACAGCAGGACTCGGTTGTTGCCGTCATCCCCCACATAGAGATAGCTGCTATCCGCCTGCACGGAGACGGGGAGCCACAGCGTCGCGGCGGTAGGGGCACCCCCCCTGATGTTTCCATTCGGGTTAAACGAGGTGAAATCCGACTGCCCCAGCACGCCGGTCGCGGCGGCCCCGTTGGTCGTGGGGAGGCTGCTGTAGAACAACACGCGGTTATTCCCGTAGTCGGCGATGAAGAACTGCCCATTGGGGGCAACAGCCACCGTTTGCGGGTTGTTACACGCCGTGGCTGAGGCTCCCGCCAGGTTCGAGGTGAAATCCGCCTGACAGATGACCACGTCTGCGTCGGTCCCGTTGGTCGTGGGGATGGCGTTATACACCAACACGCGATTGTTGGAGGAATCCGCAATCACGAGCTTGTTAGCCGGGGTGATCGTGACCCCGACCGGGGTGTTCAGCGTGTTCCTCGCCGTGGACCCGCCTCGGTTGGCGGCATTCAAGGTGAAATTCGCTTGTCCGACAACGACATCGGCGGCCTGGCCATTGGTCGTCGGAAAGGTGTTCCAAATCAACACGCGGTTGTTCGTGTAGTCGGCCACCGCCACCTTGGTACCATCGGCTGACACGGTCACGCCCTGAGGGGAATTCAGCGTGTTGGCGCCAGGGGACAAGCCTCGGTTGGCCGCCCCGGAGGTGAAATTCGCCTGACCCAAGACGCGCGAAGCTGCCGCGCCATGCGTGGTGGGGAGGGAGGTCCAGATCATGATCCGATGTTGTCCCGAATCGGCGATCAACAGCGTCGTACCTGTTACCCAGAGGCCGATGGGGGAGGTGAGGGCGTTCTGGGCGGCGACGCCACTGCCCACTGAGGTGAGGTTGGACACATCGCTAATCGCGACATCCGCGTTGGGATCATTCGCCGTGGGGATCGTGTTAAACCGGAGCGCCCGGTAATTGACGTAGTCGGCGACAAAGAGCGTCGTGCCCGTGGAGAAGACCCCCCCGCCCACACCCATCGCGAGGCGATTGGCTTGTGGTGGGTTGTTGTCGTACGCCTGGGTCGTCAGGTTCGTTTTGCCAACGGCGTAATTGGCCGAGGCGCCATGCGAGGTAGGGATCGCGGTCTTAATGAGCCCCCGGTGATTGTCACTATCCAAGACCAAGAGCTGGCTCGCGGCGATGACGACGCTACAGGGTAGGCCCAATCTATCCGCAGCGGTTCCCCTGCCTGTGGAGCTGACATCGGCCTGTCCAAACACGACATTGGCGGAGGCGTTGTCCGCCGTGGGAACGGCGTTATAAATCAGCACCCGGTTGTTCGACTCGTCTGCGATCACCAGATAGGTTCCATCGGAGAAGACTCCGCGGGGGCCATTCAAGGTGTTCGCCGCCGCCGCTCCTCCCTGATTGGCCGATCCGGAGGTCTTGTTTGCCTGTCCCACCGCGATGCTCGCGTTCGCATTGTCTGAGGTCGGGATGGGATCATAGATCAACACGCGGTGATTGCTCCGATCAGCGACGAAGAGTTGAGTGCCACTGACGGACACCGACGTAGGGGTGTTCAAGGTGTTGGCGGCGACGGCGTCTCCCTGGTTGGCTGAGCCTGAGGTGAAGTTCGGCTGGCCAACGACGTTATCGGCCAACGCGCCGTGCGCGGTGGGGACGGTGTTGTAGATGAGCACACGGTGATTGTCCCGGTCAGCCACGAACAGCTTTTCACCACTAACCCAGACCCCGGTGGGCCCATTTAAGCCGCCTTGGGTAGTGTTCGCGGTCGTGGTGACCGTATCCGGTTGACCCACGACGACCTCGGAGGCTGAGTCGTTTGCGGTGGGGATGGTGTTCCAGATCAGGACGCGATTATTCCCGGTGTCCGCGACATAGAGCTTGGTGCCATCCGAGAAGACCCCCCTGGGGCTGTTC
>JACPXA010000058.1 GCA_016196785.1 Elusimicrobiota bacterium | reverse complement strand
GGGTGAGGATCGTCCGTTTCCGTTTCTTGGCCGGCTCGTTGTAGCCGTAGATGGCGAGACGACTCTGAGCCTCTTTCTCGCTCAGCCCTTTCTCAGACGTTCTGAGTCTTTCCCACAGCTCCCCGATGGGGCAGGTGAGTTCATTGAAATCCAAGGCCAGTGGCCTTGGCTGACCATTCACCTGTGCCTTGTGATTCGTCGCCAACATAGGAAGTTATTGTACTAAAAAGTGAGAGAACGGAGGTTCTGGAGGTTACGAGAGGTCTGTAAGTCATCAGGCCTTTCCCGGGCAAGTTGCTCCAGGAGGCTTAAGGCCCGCTGACGCTGCCCCGTTGACCAGTAGGCCAGCGCCAAGGCGTTGCCGCAATTCATATTCTCTGGGTATCGCGAGTGCGCCAATTCCAAATGAGGGATTGCCTCGGCAGCCCGACCTGTCTGTAACAAGACGACGCCCAAATCGCAGTGCACCCATGTTGAAGTCGAAAAATGGAGCGCCCATCGGAACATTTTTTCATCAGTTCCACGCAGCCGGACGTTGAGATGAACCAATGATGCCCAAAAGATCAGTACGCCACAATACAGGACACGCGACGCATGAGACAACCAACGCCTTGGCGCAGCCTGAATCTCCGAAAACCACATGCCCATGGGCAGTAGAACGGCTAAGATGCAGGGATACGCCCAATGGTCCAGCATGAAGTTGCCCGTGATCATTGCCACGGTTTTCGGCAGGAGGGTGAGGATGAACCAGACCCAACACAATATCCCCACACGGTAGTTTTTCCAAAAGAGCCATGCGCCCAGGCCAACGACCAAGAAAAGATACAACGGCCAGAAATGACTAAGATGCGGCATCATCCGATGGGAGTGCAAATTCCATGGAATAAGACTCAGCGTGAAGTACCGCACAAGAACTTTGGGGAACGCCTGAACGAAAAAGCGCACGATCAGCCACTGGTCCATCTGGGGCAGGGGAGACCCTACGACCTGTCCACGGAGCCACAGGAAGGGTCCGCTGATGAGGATCAGCACCACGACTGGCCAAAACTTTCTGAGGGGCTGGCGTTTAAAATATAACACCAAGGCCACCAGCGCCGGGGTCATAATGGCGCTCTCCTTAGAGAGTAGCGCGAGCCCGTAGGCGAGACTTCCCATAAGAACTGAGGGAAAACCTCGTAAACACAACAAGAGGCTCGTCAAGGAAAAGAAGAGGCTCATCAACTCTGCCCGACCGGTGAAATCCACGCGATTCGCAAAGGTCTGAGCCGGGCGATAGTACTTCTCTCCATGGCCGTCAAAAACGTCCGTTGTGAAATCATGCTTCACATGCGTCGTTGTCCACTCCCTGAGATGTGGGTTCGATTCGATCATGACGTGGTCATCCCAAAGAAATCCCAGGCGTAGAGTCGGGACATAGGCGAGGCTAGCTAGCACGATGACCATGACACGATGTTCCCAAGATACGGTGTTCATGCTCGTCAGAGATTCAGCCCTAGCGTTTTTGAATGGGGAGGAGGACCACCCCGTAGAGTTCTCGATGCTGTTGGAGCACGAGGCCGGATTGCACCCCCACCCCGATATGTGTGAACTCGGTTCGCCAGAGATCCGGCTGGTTGGGAAGCTCTGGGAGAGCCCCCGTAAAGTAGAAGACCCCTCCGATCAGGAGTGGACGGATACCCATCTGTGCAAGCGCCTCTTGGATCTCGTTCGGGCGAAGTGTTGCATCTCCCCCCCGTTGGAAGAACACGCCAACAAGCGCTTGGGCGACCTGGGAGACGCCAGGATCTTCTTCCAGGGGTGTGATTCCCTTCAGCGCTCGCTGCTGGTTGAAGACCCGAAGCAACTCAACGCGCGCTTGGGACTCCGGGATTCGCTCAATGAACCGGGCAAAGTTCTGGGTGATATACATGACCCGAGTGAAGGTTGAAGAAGAAAAGACAATCCCCACTCCTGCCTGATTGACTTGGGTGGACAATAAATTCTGCCGGTGGCCAGGGCTCTCCATCAGTTTCCGCTCAGCATCGAGCAAAGAATCATTGACGGCGATATTCTCCAACGCGTTCACCGGATACAGGCCGGCCGCTGAGAGTCGGGCTTCGAGATCACCGCGGGTCGGGGACACATGCGCGAAGAACTCGTGGGCCCGCATGTCCTGGCTGTGCTCTCGCGCAACGACCGCCAACTCCCCAGACGCCGTAAGGGGAGGAAGGCGATATTGGGCTCGGTCTTGGTTAATCAGCTCTATCATCGCCGCCTCTGCCTCCTCTGGAGAGCGATAGGTGGGTTCATAGGCCGCGACGGACCAGGGGGGCATCGTGGGGAGTGACACCCCAACCGCCAAGGGAAACAACGCCGCGATCGTTGGTCCTAACGGCCCTTCCCCAAGAATCTCGACGCGATAGACACCGCGCCTGTCCAATTTGTCCAACAGACCGTTGAAGCCGCGGTCCGCCACCACCTCTAAGGGAACGTACGCCACTTCCCCTTCTGGGGGGGTCACCAAGACCCGCGGTTTCATGACAGGGCCGAGGAGTTGACCGTTCAACCGCACTCGTTCTCCAACCCCCACCACCTTGGGAATTGCATCAACGGTCACCATGCGACGGGTCACCGTGGCGGTGAGCCAGAACCGTTGATCAGGACCGGACACCACCCCAAGGCCCAGGTGGGTGAAGCCGTGCTGGGTGAACCCTTCGTCCAGCCAGCTCCGAAGGAGCGCGGTCGCCAAGCCTGGGACGCTCGGGTGCTTGAGGAGCACCGCATGGTACCGGTGATCAATCACCCCTGCCTGCCACAGGTATTCGGTGAGTCGGTCATGGGAAAACTCGAACCGCCGTTGTTCGATCATCCAACGGCTATAGGCGCGGGCAGCCCAGGTCAACGCAGGATCGAGGGTCAACTCTGGTTGGGCTGCGGCTTTAAGGTGGTCGTTCAGAAAGGTCCAGATCGCCTGCTCTTGGGAGGTCAGGGTTAATTCGAGCGGAGGCCCCCCATAGTAGGGCACCAGCCCTTCCCCCCCCACCACCCCGACACTCAGGAACAAGACAAGGCCAAACTGCCACCCGTTCAGCCCCATCGCTGGGTAATCCAGAGCCGGCGACCATCGGTATAGAGAAACCGGCTCATCCGGCGCTGCCGCTCCCACCGCGACACCGTTTTGCCCACAAGGATGCCGAGGACCGCCCCGCTCGCCACATCGCTGGCCCAATGCGCGTCCTGAGCCATCCGTGAAAAACCGACGGTCCCCGCCATCCCATAGCTTACAACCTGGACCCACCAGGCCGGATAGTGGTCCGTCACGACCGCCGCCATCGAGAAGGCCGTAGAGGTATGTCCGGAAGGAAACGAACCAGGTCCACTGAACACCTGAAAAAAATGGGGATCTTCTCTCGGGAGAGGGCGGCTGCGGCCCACCAACCCTTTCAGCCCTTGGGTGAGTAGGGCGTTGATGAGTGCAGCTTCCGCAACCGTCACGCTGGTCTGCCGCGCCTCCTCAGACCGACCCAGTAATCCCCCCAGGTAGAACCCACCCGCTACGACCCCCAACCCTTCGATTCCTCCCGCTGCATAGATGAACGAGTCACGCCGCCCGAAATTGCGTTGTTCATGGTCAATGCGGCCCCGAATATCGCTATCAAAAACGTGCACCAAGGCTAACCCTCCCAGGACGGACCCTGCGACAAGCACTGTAGAAACATGCGACCCTGATCTGGGAGACGACAGGGAGGGAGGCAGCGCCAACGAAGACCTGGGAACGGTCACGATGAGAAGAACAGCGAGGAGCCAGGCTTGGACGAGGAATTGCCGCCGATGGACAGGATTTATGATTCCGTCCACTTAGTCAGCGAGAGAAACTCATGTCCCATGACGTTGAAAACTACTGTAGCAAATTTGGGTGAACCGGTTAAGAAACCCGGGAAGTCAGGAGGGCTTGGAGGGTCGCACCAATGGTGGCTGGAGTGTCGGCGACCGGAATGCCCACGGCTCGGAGTACGGCAATTTTCTCTGTGGCGGTCCCGTGGGAGCCCGAGATGATGGCACCGGCATGGCCCATGCGGCGGCCCGGCGGGGCTGTCTGACCGGCGATGAAGGCGACGAGCGGCTTGGTCATGTGCTTTTGAGAAAAGGTCGCCGCGTCCTCTTCATCGGAGCCGCCAATCTCGCCAATTAACAACACAGCTTCCGTTTCCGGATCGGCTTCAAAGAGCGGGAGGAGGTCGCTGAATGAAGAACCTAAGATCGAGTCCCCGCCGATGCCGATGACGGTGGACTGGCCGAGTCCGCGCTGGGTGAGCTGCCAGACGGCTTCATAGGTTAAGGTCCCTGAGCGGGAGATCACCCCGACCTTCCCGGGTTTGTGGATGTAGCCGGGCATGATCCCGATTTTGCACTGCCCTGGTGTGATCACCCCGGGACAGTTGGGACCGATCAGCCGTGTCGGACGCCCCTTGAGCACCGCTTTGATCCTCGCCATATCCAGGGCGGGCATCCCTTCGGTGATGCAAACGATCAATTGAATCCCTGCCTCGGCGGCTTCAAGAATCGCATCAGCGGCAAACGGAGCAGGGACAAAGATCATCGTGGCGGTGGCGCCGGTGTTCGCCACTGCCTCTCGGACCGTATCGAACACTGGAACCCTTTCAACCCGGCTTCCCCCTTTCCCAGGCGTCACCCCCCCAACCACCTGAGTGCCATACTCGAGACACCCACGCGTGTGAAACGACCCCGCCCCCCCCGTAATACCCTGCCACCGCACCTTGGTTGAACGATCAATGAGAATGCTCATGGGAAGCCTTTGCTACTGAAAAAGCAATTAAGCAACTACGTCCCCGCCGCTTTCGCCGCTTTGACGACTTGCTCGGCGGCTTCGGTCAAGTCGTTCGCGCTTATCAGCGATAGACCGGAGCGCTGAAGGATCGCGCGTCCTTCCTCCACCCGCGTTCCTTCCAGCCGTACCACCATTGGTACACGGAGCGGCCGTTCGGCCAGTGCCGCGCGGATCCCTTCCGCGATCACATCGCATCTCATGATGCCGCCGAAGATGTTCACTAAGACCGCCTTCACTTGTGGATCACTGCAGAGGATCTGAAACGCCTCCGTCACCTGCTTGATACTGGCTCCTCCCCCAACATCCAGAAAATTCGCCGGTTCTCCCCCATGATGCTTGATGAGATCCATCGTGGCCATGGCTAGCCCTGCGCCGTTGACGAGACAGCCGATAGCGCCGGAAAGCCGGATATAGGACACCCCCGCCTGCACGGCTTGCCGCTCCGAGGCATCAAGCTCCAGTTCATCCTGCAGCGTTTGGAACTCTGGGTGGCGGAAGGCGCCGTTGTCATCCAAGGTCACCTTGGCATCCAACGCCAGCAGACGGGGAGTGACGTGACCTTCCGTTGAACTTTTGACGACGACCAGTGGATTGATCTCTAATAGGGAACAATCCCACTCAAAAAACACTGTGACAACCCGCTGGATGAGATCAGCCGCTTGTGTCAGGAGTGACGCTTTAAAACCCAGCGCCTGGGCCAGCCGACGCGCTTGAATCGGTTGCAGGCGACGCCAAGGATCAATGGCTTCTTGGATGATGGCGTCCGGGCGGACGCGAGCGAGCTCCTCGATCTCCATGCCGCCCTGTGTCGAGGCTAAGAGAAGCGGGCACGCTCGGCGGCGGTCCATCGTCACTGCCACGTATAGTTCTTGCTCTACCGGCTGCGCTTCTTCCAGAAGGAGCCGATGGACGATGACCCCTGCGGGCCCGGTCTGCCGAGTCACCAGCGTCCGGCCAAGGAGTTGTTGGACCACGTCCCGCACCTCCACCGGTGTTGCAGCCCGCTTGATCCCACCTGCTTTCCCTCGTCCCCCGCTGGCGACCTGCGCCTTCACCATCCATGGACCGACCGGTACCCGCGCCAATGCGGCATCCACCTCCTGCACAGACGCAATCGGCGCCCCTGCAGGTACAGGGACGCCGTAACGAGCTAACAGCGTTTTCGCCTGATATTCGAAGAGATTCAACGATTCAACACGAGCAGGATGACGGACGTCCTGAAGTCAGCTACGCTCCCACGGTAGTGGGGATTGTCTTAGGCTTAGCGGCAGTGAACACCTGATACAAATCCGGGAGATGCCATTTGACCTGTTCCCACATCTCTTCATCAGAGATCATCGTCGTCCGGCCAGCCTGATACTGCTGATCCACCCATTCTTTCATCTTGAGCAACCGGGGATCGGTCTTTGGCAATGGCTTCTCCAGTTTGAGGTGGGCGTTGACCCAGTAGGCAATCCCCGCCAACCCTGACTTGTCGGTAATAAAGACGTTGACCGGCCGTTTCAGAATCCGTTTGGTGTCGAAGATGTTGTAGATCTCCTCGTCCTTGAGGATCCCGTCGGCGTGGATCCCAGCCCGGGTGACGTTGAAGTTGGCGCCCACGAGCGGCTGGTTGGCCGGGATGGGATAGCCGATTTCCCGCTCAAAGTACTCGGCGATCTCCGTAATGACGGTGGTGTCCATCCCGAAGTCCTCGCCGCGGAGGGCGATCAGTTCCACGAGCAGCCCTTCAATCGGTGTATTGCCGGTGCGCTCCCCGATCCCGAGGATGGTCCCATTCGCTGCGCAGCAGCCGTACAACCAGGCCGTGGCGGCGTTATTGACCGCCCGATAGAAGTCGTTGTGCCCATGCCACTCCAGCCACTCAGAGGGCACCTCTGCCAAGGTCGTTAAACCATAGATAGTTCCGTTAACGCTCCGGGGAAGGCTCGCCCCAGGATAGGTGACGCCAAACCCCATGGTGTCACAGGCGCGGATCTTCACCGGCTTCCCGGCCTGATCCGCCAGCCGCATAAGTTCCCGGACAAAGGGGATGACAAACCCGTAGAAGTCGGCGCGGGTGATATCCTCCAGGTGACAGCGCGGGATGATCCCCGCCTCCAGCGCCGCCCGCACGATGTCGAGGTACTGCTCCATGGCCTGCTTCCGGGTCTTCTTAAGCTTCAAGAAGATGTGGTAGTCCGAGCAGCTCGTCAAGATGCCTGTTTCCTTGAGCCCCATTTCCCTCACCAGGGCAAAGTCCTTCTTTTCCGCTCGGATCCAGGCGGTGATCTCCGGGTAGCGGTACCCCAGCGCCTGACAACGGCGTACCGCTTCCCGGTCTTTGTCGGTATAGAGGAAGAACTCGGTCTGTCGGATGAGCCCCTGCGGCCCGCCCAACCGGTGCAGCATCGTGTAGAGGCCTACGATCTGTTGGACCGTAAAAGGCTGCATCGCCTGTTGGCCATCGCGGAAGGTCGTGTCGGTGACCCAGATTTCCGGTGGAGGGTTCATCGGAACTACCCGGTGGTTGAAGGCGATTTTCGGCACCTCGATGTACGGAAACAGATCGCGGTACAGCTGTGGCACCTGGGGAACCTGAAGCTCGTATTTATGCTCGTCAATCTCGATGGTGCGTCGGCCTTTATGGAATCGAAGCATGCAAGAACTCCTGACCTTACATGAACTGGTTGAAGAGGGCGTCCGTCGTGATCCCGCGCGCATCCTTCTGCGCATTCTGACGAATGGTGGCCAACCGTTCGATCATCCCGGGGATTTCCCGTTCGTAGAAGACCCCCAGGTAGACCTTGCCCGGTTGTTGCCATAGATCGAGCGCTTGCTCCCGGGAATGCACATCGTGCTCGGGAGGGATATCCACGATCCGCTTCCGATAATAAGGATAGGTATCGTTGAACACTACACAGGGGCTCAACACATGGATAAACGCAAACCCTTTATGTCGAATTCCCCGCATGAAGAGTTCGACCATCTGTTTCGGCTTGCCGGAGAAGGCTCTGGCGACAAAGGACACGTTATAGGCCAGCGCCAGCGCGATCGGATTCAGATTTTCCTCCGCCAACCCGTAAGGGCTCCCGCGCATCTCGAACTCTGGCGCGGTGGTGGGTGAGGCCTGCCCTTTGGTCAACCCATAGGTGGAGTTGTCGAACATGATGTAGGTGAGATCAATATTCCGCCGGGCGGCATGTGGGAAATGCCCCCCCCCGATGGCCAGCCCATCCCCATCCCCTCCAACACTCACCACCGTGAGCGCTGGATTCGCGAGCTTGACCCCGGTGGCCGTTGGCAACACCCGCCCGTGCACGCCGTGGAATCCATAGCAGGTGGTGAAGATCGGGGTGCGGCCAGAGCAGCCAATGCCCGACACGACCGTGACATCCTTCGGGTGGAGTTCAAGGTTCACCAAGGCGATGTAAAGGGCATGGAGCGCGCCAAAATCCCCGCACCCTGGGCACCAGACCGGGGCGACCTCGCTCCGAAATTCTTTGAGCTCTTCGGCGGTGGCGGTCGTTTTCAGCACCTCGGACCCGGTGGAAGGCTTGATGTCAGGCACGTTTCATTACCTCCTCAAGCTTGTTCAGGATTTCTTCAGGGGCGAAGGGCAGGCCTGCGCATTTGTTCAGTTGGATCGTGGGGATCAGGTACCTCGCCCGCAAGAGCTGAGCGAGCTGGCCGGTGTAGTTCAGCTCAGGCACAATGACCTGTTTGACCTGACTCAAGAAGGCCCGGATCTCGTCATCAGGCAAGGGATGCAGCATCTTGAGCTGGAGGGCCGAAACCTCATAGCCTAAGAGATGCGCCTTCCCAATCGCTTCTTCAATGCTCCCTTCGGTGGATCCCCAACTGATAATCCCCACACGTGCCTGCTCATCCCCAAAGCGTCTCGTGAACCCTTTCTCCTTAGCGATAAGCTCAAGTTTCTTGTGCCGTTTGGCGCTCATGCGGAAATGGTTACTGGGTGAGTAATTGGGTACCCCCGCCTCATCGTGCTCCAGGCCGGTAGCCACGTAGGAGACCCCCGTGGTTCCTGGGATGGCCATCGGCGATACCCCCGTCTCGCTAAACTGAAACCGGAGGTATTTCCCATCTTCTCCCCGACGATTGGGACCGGTCTTGATTCGATTCACGACCTCCAGCATTCCCAGGGCTGGCCTGGTGTAGGTCTGGGTGCGGTGGGATAACGATTGATCGGAGAGCATGATGACGGGGATCTGATACTTCTCTGCCAGATTAAAGGCCTTGACCATCCCATAAAAGCAGTCCTTGACATTGGCGGGAGCCAGAACAACGCGTGGGGCCTCGCCGTGGCCTCCGTAGATCGCCGTCATGAGGTCGCTTTGCTCCGTCTTCGTCGGCATGCCGGTGCTCGGTCCGGCCCGCTGGGCATCGACAATGACGAGGGGAATCTCCGTCATGCTGGCCAGCCCCAAGGCTTCCATCATTAAGGAAAACCCCGGGCCGCTCGTCGCGGTCATGGCCTTGACCCCAGCAAAGGAAGCTCCAATACACGAAGTGATGGCGGCGATCTCATCCTCCGTCTGGAGACAGGTCCCGTTAAAGCGAGGAAGTTCCTGCGCCATGAATTCCAAGAGATCCGAAGCAGGGGTAATGGGGTACCCCGCATAATACCGACAGCCTGCGAAGATCGCGCTGATCCCCATCGCTTCGTTGCCGGACATGACGACCTTCTGTTCCTTGCGGATACTGGGCGGGACCACCAGCTCTTTGGCCGCGGGGTGATTTTCTACATAGCGATATCCGGCGGCGACGGCTTTTAGGTTGGAGTCAACCACTGTGTCGCCCTTATGGCTAAACCTTTCCTTGACCAGTCTCTCCACCGTATCCTTGGGAACGTCGAAGAGGCGAGTCATAATGGCCAGGGCGGCCACATTCTTGGCCCGTTTGACCCCCGCCTCGACCGAGGCCATGTTCGTCATTGGTACTGGATACTTCTCCCACTCCCCCTGCCCGTTCACCTGTACGACGTCAGAGTCATAGATCAGGAGGCCGTCCGATTTGAGGTCACGACTGTGCAGATGCATCGCCTCGTCATTGAAGGCGACCAGGACGTCCAGCCCGCTCCCTTGCGACAAGACAGGGTGGTTCCCGCATCGGACCTGCAACATTGCCGGACCCCCCTTAATCTCAGCGGGATACGTCCGGAACGTAAAGACATCGTGATGGGTCCGGGCCAGCGCTAAAGTCAGCATCTCTCCCACGCTGATGACGCCTTCTCCCCCTTCCCCGGCTACCCGAATAGTAAGGTTGTTTGGCATACAAACCCCTCTAGGAGCCTGTCTGAGTATGGCTTTCATGGCGAACCGGCGGCTGTTGCGCCGAGCCAAGGAAGGCGAGTGATGGCATACTCGACGGCGGAGCGTATGCCGAGCGAGCCTGACGCCGGCGCAGGCCAACAGCCTGCCGGTGC
>JACPXA010000069.1 GCA_016196785.1 Elusimicrobiota bacterium | reverse complement strand
CTAACCCGGGGTGAGGGAACCGTCGATGCCCCCCAAAAGTTCACGGGGAAACGATTGGACGATTCCACGGGGTTGTACTACTTCGGGGCGCGCTACTATGACCCGCAGCTCGGAAGATTCATCCAGCCTGACACCATCGTCCAGGCACCCTCAGATCCGCAGACGTTGAACAGGTATACCTACGCCCGAAACAATCCTCTGATTTACACCGACCCAACGGGCCATTTCTCCTGGAAGAAGTTCTGGAAGGCCGCAGTGGGGGCTTTTGTAGGGGTCGTTGCCGCCGTTCTGCTTGGTCCTGCCGGTTTCGCCTTAATGGGCTACACCATGGCTGGTATAATCGGCGGTGCAGTCGGAGGAGCCATCACCGGCGGCCTCAATGGTGGCTGGAAAGGGGCGCTGATAGGAGGGGCTCTAGGAGGCGCCCTTGGCGGTATAGGGGCCTGGGGAGTCAGCACCTATGGAGCGGGATTCGGCTTGGGGATGTTGGCAGTTGGTGCCGGCGTGGCCGGAGCTACCAATAGCTGGGATAGTTTTGCCGGTGGGCTGGTCGGAGGACTTGCCGGAGCGTTCGCCGGTCAGGGGATCATCAGTGCCAACTCACAACAATTCGCTAATTTCAGAGCGGGCAATGGGTTTGTCTCGAACCGGACCTTGAATTTTAGAAGATTTGAGGAAGGCATGCAAACAAGACACGCCCTTAATGTCAATCAAGCTGATACACCAGCCCAGTTACAGTATAGACCCTTGTCAAAAAATCGTGCGGGAGATCCTGGCAGCACCACTGGCCCACGGCATGGGACGATCAGATCAGATGCCTTGCAGCGTGGAAAATGGGAGATGGGAGGTGATAGAGCTGGTCAAATACAGACTACCGACACGATCGGTAACCTTGGGGCATGGGACACACATATCACGACTGAGAAATCTTTAAGCTTAGGCGGTCGCTACATCGAATCATTCGGTACGAATGTAAATGGGGCCGCATTGCGAGAGGATGCTGCTATTTATCAAGAGATGTTTGCGGGGACGACGACCTATAACGCCACAAACCACAATAGCAATTTCGCCGTGAACAGCTTGGTTTATGGATCTGGCGGCGATGTCCCCGAAGGAGTCTTTGCACCGGGATTCCCGAATGACCCATCATAGGGACGCTATGCACATGACAGGGAGAGTGCTGCTCTTACCCTTGGTAATGACAATGTGTCTGTTGTTTGATTCCGCGCAAGGGGTGGCCATGGGAACGAGCCGCGCATACGAGTCGGAAATCCGCATGAGGGCTCAGCAGATCAAGGGCGACGATGGGGTCGATAAAGAGGAGGCAATCATACTCGCCCAGAATCAGGTACTCAAAGATGAGCAAGAGAAGATCTTTGATTTAAAGAGCGCCGAGATTTTTGGCGAGAACGATGCATTCTGGGATAAAGGCACCTGGCATGTATCGTTTAAGGTCAAGTCTAGAGAATGGCTAAGCCGAGGGATCAAGTGGTGTACATTGCACGTGAATAAAAAGACCGGAGAAGTGACGAGCGGCGGATGTGGACCTTCTTGAAAGACGAGATTGACACGGGCTTAAATTGATGTCGGATCGGATTGCCATGGTGACTGCCACACTCTCTATCACGACAGCTCTTGCTGGTTGTGCACCTCAGATCCACTCTGCTAGAGGATGGGCATACCTGAAAAGAAAAGACCCGGATCGGGCGATTGGGGCATTTCAAAGGGGGAATGGGTACCGTTTCCGGAAGTGCCGGATCTAACTGAGCGGTAGTGCCGAATAGGTACTGCCGAATAGGTACCATTTCCGGCGGTGCCAGGTTCAATAGGTGATCGAACACCCAAATGCTGGATGTCAGTCACCCTTGTTAAAGTCTGAACCCGGCACTTTTGGAAATGGTACCCAACGGAACGAATGGGTACCGTTTCCGGAAGTGCCGGATCTAACTGAGCGGTAGGATGCCAAGGGAACGGTACCGTTTCCGCAGGTGCCGGGTTCAAGGAGGGGAATGATGAAGATGTTGTCTGGGTCGGAGAGTCAGTTGATGGGGGTCTTTTTCGCGTTCTCATTTGCAGTGTCAGCAACAGGTTTGCTTGAATCGGTATCCAAGCCATGACCCGCCTTATCCGTCGTGTCATTACTCCGCTCGCACTGTTGACTTTTCTTCTCACCCAGCCGCACGTCTCTTTGCGGAGGGAAGGGGCCTCTTCCTATGACTTAAAGCGATACCCGCCTTTCTCCGTTCGTGCAAGCTGCACGGCTTCTCAGCGGGCCTTCTATACTACTACCCTCTATCGAATACCGAATGGGTACCGTTTCCGGAAGTGCCGGATCTAACTGAGCGGTAGGATGCCAAGAAGACCTCGTGAACTGGTGGACGGCGGAATCTACCACATCTTCAACCGAGGCAATGACCGCAGAAATCTCTTCTCGGAACCAGAGGATTACCAGTGCTTCCTCAATCACCTCGGAAACGCCCGCTCCAAGCTCTCCATCGAACTCTATCATTATTGCCTCATGCCCAACCACTTCCATCTCCTGCTAAAAATCCAGAAGCGTAACGACCTAGCCAAGCTCATGCACCACCTCCAACTCTCTTACGCCCGCTATTTCAAGAAAACGCGTACCTTTGTCGGCCATATTTTCCAGGAACGCTTCCGAAGCCCACGCATCTACGAGGAAAGCTATTACCTCCAGTGCGGGCGGTACATCGAAAGGAATCCTGTAAAAGCCAAGTTGGTCGAAGAGGCCGCGGAATACCCCTATTCCAGCGCTAAATTCTACGTCACCGGAACGAAAGACCCTCTCTTGACTCCCAACCCCTACTATGCGCAGATGGAAAAAACGGAGGGGGAGAGAAGGCAGCGGTATCGGGAGTTCCTATCTTTTGATGAACCCTATGCCCAGATGTTGGATGCAGCCCTGGTTAAGGTCTGAACCCGGAACTTTTGGAAATGGTACCCATTTTCGCTAAGCACATTCCTCCGCGGATAGCGGTGCGATACCGGATTGCGCCGGTGAGGATCGAAGAGGGCACCTTGGTTGTCGCCTCGGAGAAGCCCTATCAGGGGGTGGAACTGGATGAGCTGCGCCAGGTCGTAGGGCTGCCGCTTCGCATCGTTCTCGCCTCCGAACAGGAAATCCAGCAGTTGATCCGCCAGCATTACGGCATTGGCGCCGAGACGGTCGAAGCGATGCTTCAAGCCGAAGAAACAGTTCCTTTGGCTTCTTCCCTCACAGAGGCGGCCGAGGATCTGGATGCCATTGGCGGCGAGGCCTCGGTGATCCGGGTGGTGAATCAACTTCTGTCGGAAGCGGTGAAGGAACGGGCCACAGACATCCACCTGGAGCCCTTCGAGCGTTCCATGGCGGTCCGCTATCGGATCGACGGCGTGCTCTACGATCTACCGGTTCCTCCGCGCTTGTACCAGTTTTATCCGGCCCTTCTTTCCAGGATCAAGGTGATGGCCAACCTGAATGTCGCCGAACATCGCCTCCCCCAGGATGGCCGGGCCAAGGTGCGAGTCCAGGGCCGGCAGATCGATCTTCGGATCTCCATCCTCCCCACTCCGGAAGGGGAAACCGCCATGATCCGGCTCCTCAATACCAACATTTTACTTGGCTTGGAGCAGCTGGGCCTTCTTCCGGACCATCAGGCGGTTCTGGAACGGCTCCTCACGAGGCCCCACGGGATTCTCCTCGTCACCGGCCCCACCGGAAGCGGCAAGACGACAACCCTCTACGCGAGCTTGGTCAAGCTCAACGACCGGATGAAGAAGATTCTGACGATTGAGGATCCCATCGAGTATCGCCTTCCGGGGGTCACCCAGATGCAGGTTCATCCCAAGATCGACTTTACTTTCGCCCGGGCCCTTCGCTCCATGCTCCGCCACGACCCCGATGTGATGATGGTCGGCGAGATCCGGGACCTGGAGACTGCCGAGATTGCCATCCGCACCGCTTTGACCGGGCACCTGGTCTTCTCTACCCTGCACACGAACGACGCCGCCGGCTCGGTGAGCCGGCTTCTCGACATGGGGGTGGAGTCGTACCTCGTTTCCTCTTCGCTGGAGTGCGCCGTCGCCCAGCGCCTGGTGCGACTCCTCTGCCCTCAATGCAAAGGGACCAGGTGCTCCGCCTGCCGTCAGACCGGCTACCAGGGCCGCACCGCGATCTTCGAGTTCATGGTCCTGGGAGAGGAGATCCGGCGCCTCATCGTGAACCGGGTTCCCGCCAATCAGATCAAGGCGCTCGCCCGGAAGCAGGGAATGAGGACCCTGCGCGAGGACGGAATGCTGAAGGTCAAGCAGGGTCTTACGACGGAGGCGGAAGTGATGCGGGTGACTCAGAGCGACGAGTAAGATGCCGACGTTCAAATACCGGGCGAAGACCGACGCCTTGGATCTTGCCGAAGGAACCCTGGAGGCCAAGGACCTTGACCAGGCAGCCATGGAACTTAAGACTCGCCGCCTCTACCCGGTCAAGATCACGCGCCTTGTTTCTGCCCGCGTCTCCCTTTCCAAATCCGAGCTGGCTTTTTTTACTCGAGGATTAAACCAGGCCTTGCGCGCCGGCGTCCCCTTGGTTCAGGCCCTTCATCTGTTGGCGGCCCAGGAGAAGGGGCGGCGCATCGGCATGCTGGCTTCCCATCTGGAATCCCAGCTTCTCCAGGGCGTCGGCCTCTCTGATGCCATGAGCCAGCATCCCCAGGCCTTTCCTGCATCCGCCGCAGCCCTTGTCCGGGCCGGAGAAGCCGGCGGCGGGCTGGAGGAAGCGCTTCACCGGATCGCCGAGTTGGCCCAGCGTGACGCAGAGCTCGCGGAAAAAGTTCGGACAGCCCTCGTCTATCCGGTGTTCGTTCTCGTCGTCGGCTCCCTCACCCTGCTCGTCCTCCTCATTTTCGCCGTCCCAAAGCTGGCCCAGGTTTTCCAAGATTTGGACCAGCCGCTTCCGTGGCTGACCCGGCTGATGCTTTCTTTAAGTGAGGGCGTTGCCCGCGGAGGGTTCCTTCTCCTGCTCGTTGGTCTTCCCGGTTTTTGGTTGAGCCGTAGGTTGGGGTGGTATCGGCGGCTCCTCCTGTGGAGCGGCCAAAGGGTCGCTCAACTTCCTTTCGTTCGGCGTCTCTTTCTTCAGGCAGACCTCGCCCGATGGACCCAGGGCCTGGGTTTTTTGGTAGGGCAGGGGGTGACCCTGACGGAGGCGCTTCGCCTGAGCAAAGAAATGCTGGCCCAACCAGCGCACCAGAGGGGAGTCGCCCGGTGCCTTCACGATGTGGCCGAAGGGCTGCCTCTTTCTCAGGCGCTGGAGCGCGCCCGGATAGGGGATCCCACTTTGAGGACTCTGATTGCCGTGGGAGAGGCCGAGGGAGACTTGAGCCGCAACCTCCTGGCGGCCTCCAGCGCCTACGATGAAGAGGTGGACCGCACCGCGAAGGTCTTTGGGACTCTGATTGAGCCGGTCCTCATTGTGGCGGTGGGGCTGGTGGTGGCGGTCGTCGTCTTCTCCATGCTGATGCCGGTCTTTGAAATGAGCACCCTCATCCGATGAGAACCCGCCCTTCGGGAGGAACCCTCATCGAGGTCCTCGTGACGGTGGCGATTCTGGCGGTGGGAGTGGGCTCCCTCCTGGTTGCAATCACCCGCGGGCTTCAGAGCGCTCATCATCTCATCACGCTGGCGCAGGCCCGCTATGAAAGGGAGGCGGCGGATCTCGTCCATGAAGCCCTCTCGACTCGGCTTCACGCTTCTTGAGCTCTTGATCGCCTCCAGTCTCTTCTTGACGGCGGCCAGCGGCCTCTTCGGAGCGGCTCGAGCCGGCCTTCAGGCCTGGGCCCAGGCGCAGGAGAACCTCCACACCCATCCGAGGATGATCCAGTGCCTGGAGCAGATGGCCGCTCAGCTTCGCGGGGGACTCTTGCTTTCAGAAGCGCCGTGGAAGAGCGAGGAGAAGCGTTTCACCTTCGTCGCTTCCGAGGACGGCCTTGCCCCTTTGAGCGTGACCTATGAACAGACGCCTCAAGGGACGTTGGTGGAGACCCAGAGACTCCTTCCAGAGGGGGAGCCCCAGGTCAAGCAATGGCTGACCCACGTGACCGACTTCAAAGTTTCCTATGGCTATCTATCGGACAAAGGAGAAGGAATTCGATGGGAGCCATCCTGGGAAGATCAAGGGGTTCTTCCAGGGCTCGTTCAGGTCCGCCTCGCAGTCCAAGGGGCCGGCGGTTCCCTCTTTCTGACGAAGGTGGTTTTGATCACCCGTGGAGCGTTAGGGGTCCATGAGCACTCGCCGAGGTAAAGGTTCCGTCCTTTTGATCGGTCTCTGGGCGATGAGCGCCATGACCACTCTTGTGGTGGCCCAGGCCGGCACCCTCGGCTCTGCCTGGAGGTTGTGGGATAGGAGCCGAGACGCGTTGGATGCTTTCGATTTGGCTCGGAAGGGATCGGCTCGCGGCCTAGCCCAGCTTGAGGCCGATGAGATTTTTCCTAAGCCGAAAGCAGGAGAGGAGGCCAACGGCACCTGGTCCGTTGCGGTGGCGGATGAAGGAGGAAGGCTCAACGTGAACTTCGTCCCCTGGACGATCCTTGCTCATCTGCCCGAGGCAACGGTGAACATGGCCCAGGCGATTGTGGCCCGGAGGGAGGAGCGCCCCTTGCAGTCGCTGGCCGAGCTGGCCCTGATCCCTGGAGTCACCCACGAGCGATTGGAGAAATGGGCTCCTCTTCTGAGGGCCTTCGGCGAGCAGGAAGTGAATCTCAACTCCGCCTCGCAAGGCGTTTTGGAAGCGCTCGGCCTGGCTCGCTCCACCGCCGGCACTCTTCTTGCTTGGAGGGACGGCCCTGATGGAGTCGCCGGGACCCAGGATGACCGGATTTTCCGGCAGACGGGCGACATGGCCCCAGCGATCAGCAAGTTCCTGCGCGCGGAAGAAGCGGCTGCCTTGATGGGCCTGGTCAATGCCGGCCAGCTCGGCACTCGCTCCACCAGCTTTCGCATGAGCGCCACAGGAAAAGCGGGAACCTCCCAGCGGGTCCTCACTCTGCTTGTTGAGCGTCAGGCCCCGGGGATTCCGCCCAAGATCAAGGGATGGCATGAGACGACAAGCTCTGGCTCTTAAGCGGATTTTCTTCCCCTCTGAGGCGACGACTCTGGTCGAGTGGGGGGAGGGGGCCTTGAAAATCCTCCAGGTTCGCCGGAGTAGAGGTGAGCCGGAGCTTTTGAGCGTGAGGGTCCTCCCCCTCTCTGGCGCAGAAGAGGGGACCGCGCTGAAGCAGGCGGCAGCGGCCCTTCCGGCGCCTCCGGGAAATGTCCTTTTGGTCCTTCCCAAGGCGCAGCTTCTCATCCGCCTGTTGAACTTGCCGATGGACGATCCTGGAGAGCTGAGTGCCATGGCCCGCTACCAGTTGGCCGGCGATCTGCCCTATCCCATCGAGGACTGCTCGGTTTCCACGCAGGTGATTGCCCAGACAGAAGGAAAGGCCAAGGTCCTTGTCGTCATCGTGCCAAGGGCTCTTTTGGATCGGACATTGGGCATCTTGCGGGAAGCCGGATTAGAGCCGAAGGCAGTTGCGGTCGCCTCCGAGGGATTGGCTCGCTGGCATGAGTCGCTTGCCCCGAATCTGCCAGTGGGGCCCCGCCTCATTCTGGAGACAACCGAGGAAACTCTGGAGCTTGCGATTGTGGCGGAGGATAAGCTCCTGGAGCTGCGCTCCCTTCCGCTTCCTCACGGAGAGCTTCTTGGCGCAGGATGGCTCCTCACTCAAGTCCAGGAAACGCTAGGTAGCTACAAACAGAGGAACGTTGGCCCGCCCGTGGCAGGGGTAAGCGTAGGCGGCCCGAATCTTACGGACGCTGGAATTCTCGCGACCCTTCAAGAGCATCTGGGCCTCTCGGTGCGCGCGGCCGACCCTTTGGCCTCCCGTTTCAAGGAGGCGTTGGCTGCGCAGGCGGATCAGGTTGCCCAGAGCTCTTTTTCCAGTCTCTTGGGGCTGGCCCTTCGGCCCCGCGTTCATCTCGACCTTCTTCCTGCGGAGATTCGCCAGAGGCAAACAGCCGAAAATCGCTTCAGGAAAAGGATCGGTCTCTTTGGATGGATTGCCCTCTGCCTGTGGCTGGGCGCCCTCCCTCTTGGCCTGAAGGCGAACCGCCATTACAAAGCGATCGATCGGGTCAAACTTGAGATCGCCGCCCTGCAGCCGCAGGCCGCTTCTTCCCAACAGATGAACCAGCAATGGGCCCTCGTCCAACAGGCGCAGCAGACCTATGCCGATGCCTTCGAGCGCCTCAAGACCTTCTTCGACTCGACTCCAGAGGGGATTGCGCTGGAGTCGGTGGCGCTGGAGTCGAAGCACCTGACAGCTTCCGGATCTGCCAAGGGCTTGGCGGCCCTTGCCGATTGGAATCACCGCCTGAGCCTTTCTCAGGTGAACGCGGATGCAGAGGGCGGACTCAGCTTCCATCTGGAGGGAACCCAGGAATGAGACGGCTTGCCCTTGAAGCAAGCGCCGTGGGAGGCGTTTTTCTGTTGGGCCTTGGGGCGTTCGGGGCAAGCGCAAGCGCCTTCTCTTCCTCGCAGCGAGAGTTGCGCCAGGCGACAGACCAGCTTTCCCGGATCCAGGGCTGGGCCGAAGCAAGACAGGAATTGGAACGCTTGCTGAAGACAGTCTATCCCAGCGGCCCTCCTCCCCGTTCACTCCAGGGACTTTTGGGCGCTTTTCAAGAAGGGGTTGCTCGATCCAAGGTTCAGCTGGTCAGTCTCGAGCCGGACTCCTCGGAGGGGGCCCTTGTCCTGAAGGCGACTGTCAAAGGAAATCCCGAACAACTCTCCGCATTCCTGCAGCAGCTTGCCGGGATGCTGCCCTCAGGGATGCTCAGGCGGATTCAATTTCAGGCGCAGGAGGAAAAGGCCCATTGTCACTTGGAGATTTCAATCTCTCCTCCCTTGGCTGCCGTTCCGATCCAGACGCCCCGGCTGGAGAGCTCTTCAAGGCCGGGAGCGCCTCCATTTCCTCCTCTGAGGCTGGATCGCCTGGCTGTCTTTCTGACCAATGCAGCCGTTCCGTTGGCTGCGGGTCCGCAGAGCCCTCAGCTTATTTTGCGGGGGGTCCTCTTGGGGTCCAAGCTCCAGGCCTATCTGGAGGAGAAAGGAACGGGCGAGCTTTTCACGGTCACAGTGGGTGACCGGATCGGGCCGGTCAAGATCCTGCGCATCGAGGCCGATCGCGTCCTTTTTGAGCAGGAGGGAAAACAGTATGAAGCCCGTTTGTAAAAGGAGAACTCCCATGAAGCGATTGCTGGCTTTGCTGGTGGCTGCATCCTGGATGGGTGGCACCCTGTCTCCTCCTGCCCTCGCGCAAGAGGGGCAGTCTCAGCGGATTACCCTGCAGTTGTCAGGGATCGATCTGGTGACGGTCTTAAAGGACTTGGCTTCGCAGGCGAACCTCAACATCGTGGTCAGCCGGAACGTCGCGGGGAAGGTGACCCTTTTTGTCAAGGAGGTGGATCTGTGGGACGCCTGGGACCTGATCCTCGCTTCCAACGAGCTGGCCTGCGTCCGAAAAGAGAACCTCTTGTACGTTTTGCCTTTGAGGGAATACGAGCAGGCCTACGGCCGCCCTTACAGCGATCCTCGAGTCGCAAAGACCCTGACCCTGAAACATGCCAAGGCGTTCCAGACGGCCGCGGTCCTCAATCAGGCGAAATCCCCTCTGGGCCAGATCCTGGTGGATGAGACGACCAATACCCTGTTTCTCCTGGACACCCCGGAGGCGCTCCGGAGATTGGAAGGGATGGGGACTGCGATGGATCAGCCGACTCAGAGGGAGACTTTTACCCTGAACTATGCTCAGGCCAAGGACCTCGCCCCGAAGGTCAAGGAGTTTCTGACTCCCAACTTGGGGGCCCTGAAGGTGGACGAAAGGACGAACAGTTTTCTCGTCACCGACACTCAGGATCAATTGGCCGAATTGGCAGAGATGATCCATCTGTTCGACAGGCGCCCGGCACAGGTTTTGATCGAGGCGAAGATCGTTCAGGTGGCTCTCTCCGACAAGTTCCAGCTCGGGGTGGACTGGATCTATCTCGCCAACAAGTTCGTGACGGTGAAGGGCCTGGGCGCCCTGAACCTCGCCTCCGGAGGACAATTGAAGATCGCCACCCCAGAGCCGGAGGCCCAAGGCGACTACAAAGTGGTGCTGGAGGCCCTCCGAACCTTCGGGGAGACCAACATCCTTTCCGAACCCCGGATCACCGCCTTAAGCGGCCAGGAGGCCAAGATCCTCGTCGGCTCCAAGGAGCCGTACGTGACGACACAGATCTCCCAAGCCGGCACGGGTACCTCCGTCACCGCCGAGCAGATCAACTTCATCGACGTCGGAGTGAAACTCTTTGTGACCCCCACGATCTCTCGGGATGGGTTCATCTCTATGAAGATCCGCCCCGAGGTGAGCTCCAAGACCGGGACGCTCACCACCGCCCAGAAGAACGAGGTTCCCATCGTGGAGACCTCCGAGGCCGAAACGAGTCTCCTCGTTCAGGACGGCGCCACCATCATCCTGGGCGGGCTCATCAAGGAGGAGAAATCTAAAGACCACCAGCGGATTCCAGTGCTGGGGGACATCCCGGTTTTGGGACTCCTCTTTCGCTCCACCAAGGACACGACCAAGAAGACAGAGCTTCTCGTTTTCCTGACGCCCCGCCTGATCACCGGAGAGCGCCAATGATCGCCCGTGGGAGGCTTGAAATAACAACTATTTAGTTGTATACTTAGGGGTAGAAAACAAGATTGATTGAAAGATACGGCAGTTACTATTTCCAGACGGGACAGGGACGATGCCCTGCGAGAGAGTTTGTTGATGGGTTGGATCTGGCGGCTCAGCGAAAGTTCTTTTTCAAACGACAGTTGTTGGAAGAATTTGGGCCAAGGTTGCCAGAGCCGCATGCCAAGCAGTTAGGAGAGGGAATCTATGAGTTGCGGTTCCCAGGGCAGGATGCCGATTTTCGAATGTTGTATTTCTTCGATGGCCACCATGCGATTTTCACCCATGGCTTTAAGAAGCAAACTCAAAAGGTACCCCGACACGAAATTGAGCTGGCCATTCAACGTCGGCGAGCTTATCTCCAACGAAAGTGTTAGAAGGGAGTAAGAGAGTTGAAAGCGAACGTCCAAAGCGTAGAAGCGCATCTGAAGGAGAGACTCAAAGATCCTCATTTCCGGGAGCTGTACGAGCTGGAAGAGGAGAAGGCGAAAATTGCTTCTCTCATTGTTCGATACCGAATTGCTCACCACCTTAGTCAAAGGCGATTAGCCAGAAAGCTTGGACTTACCCAGCAACAGATCTCCAAGATTGAACAAGGGGAATTCAGTAGCTTGAGCACCATTCAGAAAGTGCTCTTGGCCTTAGGGTATCACGTGACCTTACGGGTTATTCCATTAGGGTCCCGGCTACGCCATTCCCTCCAATCGGCGGCCTAAATTTTTTTGGTCAGTATTTTGCATTTTATATATATAATTTGCATATAGGATGAATTCCAGATGGAGGATCAATGAGATGCGTTGGATAGCTGCAGTCACTCTGTTTTCCTTTAGCGCTTTGGCCACCTGTCCGCCCGCTTACGCCCAGCAGCCCCAGCAATACCGGACCAAGGTGTATTACTACCACTCCGACCACCTCGGCTCGACGAACGTCGTCACCGACGAAAACGGCCAGGTGGTCCAGCGCATCGAGTACAAACCCTTCGGCGAGCCCTACCTCACCGTCGGCCAAGAGGTCTCGCCCCACAAATTCACCGGCAAGCGCCTCGACGATTCCACCGGGCTCTATTTCTACGAGTCCCGCTATTACGACCCCCAACTGGGCCGCTTCATCCAGCCGGATACGATCGTCCCGAATCCTGGAGATCCTCAAGACCTGAACCGCTACACCTACGCCCGCAACAACCCCCTGAAGTACACCGATCCGACGGGCCATTCCTGGAAAAGCTTCTTTAAGAAGGCATGGCAAGCTATCGTAACTGTAGGTGCCATCGCCGCTGCTCCCTTCACCGCAGGCCAGAGTCTCTGGGCTATCGCCGGGCTCACGGTCTACAACGGAGCTAAGGCCATCCAGACTGGCCAGTTCGGGGCTTTCGCAGTAGGATTAGCGGCAGGCGCCCTGACGGGTTGGGCTGCTAGCTCCTTCCTTGCACCAGCACTGGGAGGATTCTTTACTAGCGCAGCTATGGGGCCTGCCCTCAGTGCGCTCGAAACCGGGTTGATCACTGGCATAGAGTTCGGCCTTGCAGGAGGCGCAGGAGGGTTTGCAGGCACCCTTGCGGGAGGCGGAAGTTTAAGCCAGGCTGGGAAAGCAGCGGGTGTTGGTTTTGGGGTTGGCTTTGCGATCGGGGGCTTTGCCGGTTATACTTATGAGGCAGGGTACCAGAGCTACGTGCATGGCATCGATTCCCATGCGGTAAACGCTAATGCATTGCAGGGGGCGATCGGCGCTGGCAACGTTACAGGGGTTAGATCGATCCTGCAGGAATCTTCGTTTGCGAGGACCTATGCTGCCGAACTTGGGCGAGGAAAATCGTACCTGCTCCACTTTACGGACGCGGTCGGGAAGGCGGGTATTGAGGTTGGTCCACCGCCCGGTTCTTTAACTCCAGGCTCCTATGCGACGGAACCATTTGCAATGGTCACGAGAGGGCTCGGTGCAGGAAAGCTTGCAATTGAGCTCTCTCCAAACCAGGCGGTCGTAGCCACTGGAGCAAGAGGCGGAGATTTTCAAGTGTTCATCGACCGTGGCCAGCGGGGCCTCAGAACGGTTTATCAAGGCGAAACCGCTGGCGGGTTGCCTGAGAGCCGTTTGTATGGGAACACCAAGGTCGACTTCATCCAAGATAATCCGAACTAGAACTAACAAGATGGCCAAGTATCCCGAAGTCATATTGGAGCTAATCCGGACGGGGCGGCAACGTCCTTGGTTCTCTTCGTCTGATTACATCGAGCCCATCCAGCGTTATTTCAAAGATCTTACGCGAGAGGAGCGTCACAAATTTAAAACGGATTTGGTGGGTATGCTTGAGCGACCCACATATCTCATAGAGTTGACGGAAATTTGCGCAGCACTCGATATGCGCGAGTCCTGTGCGCGAATCTTTGCGATAGCCCAGAAACCTCCGCAGCGATCGAAAGTGGATGGATACGTCATTCCAGCCGATCATGTCCAAGGGGCATGTATCGCTGCATTGGGGCGCCTCAAGTACATGGAGGCTTTGACGTGGTTGCGCGGCTTGATAGAACAGCGGCTCAGTACTGCCGCTGCCAAACCGCAGATTGTTCGGGAGTTGGAGTTCTCCGGGCTGCTCTTCAACATAGCCTCGCTGGATCTCGATGCGGCTTTGGAGTATTTACCGAAATGCGTAAAGCTGACCTGGAAAAAAGTTTTGGAGAACAAACACTCCGTTGAGGATCTCTACAGGA
This sequence comes from Elusimicrobiota bacterium, assembly GCA_016196785.1. Classification (GTDB taxonomy): domain Bacteria; phylum Elusimicrobiota; class Elusimicrobia; order 2-01-FULL-59-12; family JACPXA01; genus JACPXA01. The sequence continues at coordinate 2,648 of JACPXA010000069.1, read as the reverse complement.
AAGCGGAGGAGATGAACCCCATAGGCCGGCAACGTTACAAAGGCAAATCTCTAACCCGCCCCGTTCAGTTTGATGGCGGTGCTCAACATTGCCTGCTTGCTGTGATGAAAGAACGTGGGCTGACTGGTTTGAAGCCAGTCCTTCAGAAAGTCACGGTTGAGAGCGATGCAGAGTATGATTTTTGGCGCAACGCCCTCAATTCCTTACTGCTCGATTTCTTTAAAGGAGAACATCGTCCTTCCGACAAGAAAACGGTCGAAGGACAGACAGAGAAACTACTTCAAGTAATCCAGAGATCATCTTGATGCCATACACTACCACCCCCAAGGCCAGCAAACGTTATGTACCGAAACGGTACCGGCGAAACGGTACCGGGTTCCAAAGGGACACGTAACGAGATGACCAATGGGAAGAAAACCCAGGATCTGGAGTGAGAGCGGAAACAATCGCCAGCGGGTTTTCCTGGAAACGGATGATTACCCCTTTTATCTCCGTCTCTGTAACCTGTCCCCGTGGAACCCGGTACCAACTCCCCTATCTTTTGATGAGCCCTATGCCCAGATGTTGGATGCAGCCCTGGTTAAGGTCTGAACCCGGAACTTTTGGAAATGGTACCCATTTTGCACTTATCTTAAGGCAAACACCAATGTAAGTCTTGATGTGCGGAATTCACTTCGAGAGCTTCAAATCAAGAAAGGGATGGACAAGGAACAAGTGCTCTCGGTGATTGGGGAACCAACGAGAAAACGGGTTCTACCAAATGGCTGCGAAGAGTGGCTCTATAAAGCTGATGTATGGGGAACGATGCGTTGGTATTATCGCTGGGGCAAGGTGCGGTTTCAGAGTGGAGTTTTATCCGATATAGAGATCCAGCGGATAAAAATTTATAAATAGGATAGTGAAGTTCTAAGATGCCGTATGTAATAGGGGCTTTATTAGGCGCGAGCCTTCTGATGTATCTTGTAACGAGAGCGGTAAGGATCATCTTCTTGGGGCGTTTTAGAGGGGCTTGGGTCACAGTCCTCTCGGGTGGTGCATCAGTTTTCCTGGCCATAGCCATAGCTTCTTTCACTGGGATGGGTTCCGAAAAGTTCTTCTTCTATCCTTTGGGCGCTTTGATAGCCGCTGGGATCATTTCTTATCAGGAATAGGAGAGTAGGACACCTGGACAAAATGAGGAGGGAGAATCTTCAGATGAGAGCAAAGACGATTGCCAGCCTGTTCATTGTGGTGGGTTTGCTGAGCCAAACCGGCTGCTCCGTGTTTATGGCTGCCAAACAGCCGCCCCAAAAAGATATGTCTGTCCTGAGGCAGGGCACCTCTCGAAGCATATTACTGGCTGAGCTAGGTCAACCAGCCGCCACCGAGATGAAAGATGGAAAGAAGGTGGACGTGTTCTCCTTCACCCAGGGCTACAGTAAACCAGCCAAGGCTGCACGAGCTGTTTTTCACGGAGCGGCAGACGTCTTCACGCTCGGTCTGTGGGAAGTCGTCGGTACCCCTACAGAGGCAATCTTTGACGGGACCAAGATGGCCCTCGAGGTGACTTACGATGAGAACGACCGGGTCGAGAGTGTCGTGGATCTTCAACCCGGGAGATCGCAGGCAGCACAAACGACACCGACTTCCTAAGGGACAGGGTAGCGGATAAGTGTCTTCCCCTCAGGTTGTTGCGGTTACTTTATGTTTGGCATTCCTCACCGCGGGATGTGCCACTCTCCCTTATGTGGGACAAGGGCCCCATCCGCAGATTGAGCGAGGCCAACCCTTTTTTCCTCTTGATGCAATAGGAAACGTTATAGCGCTTCCTTCCAAAATCCTTCTGTTGAATTGGAAGGTGGATAATCATGCCGTCTCCGAGGAAACAGAGCGGGTTCTAGTCGATTATCTCAAGTATCGTCCTGAAGACCTTCGCGATGTGAAGGTCCGGATCAACCAATGGGCCCCCTTGGGTGAGTTCAAACACCTGTGGGCCAACAAGAGGGTCGCCTGGCCTTATCGACTGCTGATCGGGTTCCCGGTTACTCTCGTCTTTGAAGTTTTACTCCCTGGCCGGCTTCTGGGCGGAGACCATTACAACCCATACACAAACACCGTCCACCTCTATTCCGACCTGCCTCCTATTGAGATCCACGAAGCTGGACATGCGTTGGATTTCTCAAAGCAGAAGTATCCTGGAACCTATGCTGCGCTTCGATTTTTACCTTTAGCCGACCTGTATCAGGAATTCAAAGCGACGGACGAGGCGATCGCCTACTTCATCCATGTTGGAGACCGCCAGAATGAGATGAGCAGTTACAAGATCCTGCACCCGGCCTTTGGCACCTACGTCGGGCGCTATTTCACCAGACCATACGGACTCATTTTCGTTGCCATGGGCCACCTTCACGGCAGGAAGTTGGCAGGCGACCGGGAAGAGCTGTATCGACACCTAGACGCGAAGAAGGAAAAAGCAACAAAGGAAGAAGGAAAGGCGTTGCAAATGGTAACGCCTTCCCTCCCTAGCCACTAGTAGTGAACTGAACGGTACCGGGTTCCCAAGGGACACGTAACGAGATGACCAATGGGAAGAAAACCCAGGATCTGCGGATGATTACCCCTTTTATCTCCGTCTCTGTAACCTGTCCCCGCGGAACCCGGTACCAGCT
>JACPXA010000068.1 GCA_016196785.1 Elusimicrobiota bacterium | reverse complement strand
ATGGGGACCCCCGTGGCGGCAACCACCGCTTTGACGACTTCCGTCAGCTCCGGGCCGGTTCCATCCCCAGGGATCAACGTCACGGTGTACGCGTGTTTCAGCATAACAAAAACTTACGTTATCTCTTCGTAGCGGTTCTGTCAAGAGCCAATCACCCTGCTGGAGGTCGCTGTCAAACATTGGGGGACGGCTGGAATCACGTCCTCCGGGTGCAGCGCATCAATAGTGTCGCCCTCGACTCGCAGACTGTGATGCTGGGGATCAAGGGGGCGCCATTCGTCATAAACCCAGGCCCGACACAGGGCGAGCACCGGAGTCCCCATGGCGACAGCCAGGTGAAGCGGACCGGTGGGAGTTCCGATCATGAGGTCGAGACGGTCGAGCAGGGCGGCCAGCTCAGGGAAGGTGAGGGGCGGTGGGATGAGGACACGGGAAGAGGACCCGCCCTCCTTCTCCAGCGCTTGGAGGAATTCTGGAATGAGATGACGTTCGGGGGGGCCCCAGAGGAGAACGATTCGAGCCTCAGGGTAAGTCGCCAGGAGCCAGGCGGCAACGGTGGCATATTTCTGGGGTGACCAGCGGCGGTCGAGCCCTTTATTGCCATTACCCAGGTTGAGCCCAACGAGCGGATGGGTGTTGAGAACGCCTGATAACCGTAAGAAGTTTTCGACCCGCTGGCGTTCCTGGACGGTGTATGGGATTCGGACAAATTCCCAGCGCCTAGAGCTGCCATCCCGTTCCCCCCTTCCTCCGAAGGCCTTGATCATCGTTGCTTGGATCAGCACATGATGGGATTCCGTGAGAGGGACTCTGACATTGTAAAAGAGCTCGCTGTACCGTTTTTCGAAGGAACCCGCGACACGTGCAGCCCACCGCGCCAAGAGCCCATTTGTTAAGGACGCGGCTGGGCTCAAGTCAACGGCCACCTCGAAGCGGGCACGACGCAATCTGATCAGAACGTGGAACACTGCCAACCAACGCCGTTTCTCCCAGAAGATGACTTCATCCAGAATTGGAAGTCGTTCAACAATGGGGACATTCTGGGGAACCGTCAGCAAGGCAATGTGCGAGGTTGGACAACGCTCGCGGAGCGCCCTCAGGGTCGGCAGCGTCAACACCATGTCCCCCATGCCATCCATCCGGATCGCAAGGATGCGCGGCGGCGGCGGTGAGAGGATGTTTTCCCATGTCTGTAGTGGCCGTGGTCCACGGACCAACCGAACGCCGTGAGCGATCACCTCCCGCGCGGATCGTTCCATCCGCTTGAGCCACGGGGTCATTGCGGTGAGCACCGCTGAGCCACTAACTTTAGGTACAGCGTCTCGTGTTGACAGACCATGTGGTCAACATCAAATTGTTCGCTGACCATCGTGCGGCCAGCTTCGCCCATACGTCTAGCCAACGGCCGGTCGGTGAGTAATTGAACGATCCGATCTGCCATGGATGCTACGTCATGGGGTGTCACCAGAAAGCCATTTTCTCCATTCTGAACGACCTCTTGCACACCATCTACAGCGTTGCAGACGACAGGAAGCCCAGACATCATGGCCTCGAGCAAAGACAAGGGGAGACCCTCCCACAGTGACGTAAGAACAAACACCTGGGTGATCGCCAAGATCTCCCGAATATCCCGCCGCCACCCTAACAGCTGGACATCTCGCTCGAGTCTCAGTGACCGGATCAGGGTCTCAATCGTGGGGCGGAGTTCTCCGTCTCCAATAAACAACCATCGGCTGTGTGGGAACTTCCGGATGACGCGGGCTGCCACCTTGACGAATTGACCAGGGTTTTTCTGGGGTTTCAAATTTCCCACCATCGTGACGACAGAGGTGTGTTCGTCAAGCCCTAGCTGTTGCCTCGGGGTGTGTTCCATAGGGGGTGTTGAAGCGAAGGCGTTTCTAGGGATCGCCACATGAATCACAACATGCTGTGGTCGTACTCCAATTCCTAACCTCTCGGCAGTTTTGCGTGTGTTTTCAGAGACCATGATCAGAGCTGTGGTGATGTGTGCGGTGACCTGTTCCAAGGCAATCGCCAACCACCGGCCCCAGCTTCGCTGGAACACTGAAAATCCAAACCCATGGTACGTATGCACAATGACTGGGGTATGCGCTAACCATGCGGCCCATCGTCCTAAGATACCCGCTTTCGAGGAATGCGTGTGCACGATCAATGGCCGCTCACGACGGAGTACCCGCCAGAGGAACCACAAGGCCTTGAGATCGTCCCACCCATTGATGGGACGTATTAGAGAGGGCACAAAAAGGATTCGGATATCAGGGAGACAGGCCACCTCAGAATCGAGTAGTCCCCCCTCTCCCGCCGTCAGCGTTGCCTCAAAACGGTCGCGATCCAAATGAGTGACAAGGGACAATACGACTTTCTGCGCCCCCCCGAGTTCTAATTGGGTAATGATATGAATCACTTTGATCCGTGGGTTCATACGGGTGCCCAGGAACGATTCGAGCCGGCAAAGCGCTCAGGCGATTGCCTCTGCAGTCGCTTTGCCATCGAGGATTGCCTCTTCCATATAGGAATATTTCCAGGCGCCAAACCGGCCAATGGAAACAATCCGTTGACGCCGGAGGAAATTGAAAATGTCCTTGACCGCTGGCGTGCGGTGCCGGTCGTAGATCACATAGGCAAACGGGAGCGGGAGCCACTGGATGACCCGTAGGGCATCGGAGCGTTGTAGAAGACCTGATCGGTAGAGGCCCTGGAGGGCCACCGGGAACAGTTGGAACCGATCAAGTTGCGTAGCCGGTGAATGGGCAAACTCCACATAGAGGGAGCTACATCCAGGGGGGACGCTGTACGGAGAAAAATTCATTGAGAAACCTACCCGATAGAAGGGAAACTGGCGTTCAGGGAAGTACACCCAATGTTTGTCAGACACGTGGGGACGCGCTACGCCGAGGTTTAGGCACAAGACCGAGTTCCAACGGAGCTGTTGAGCCCGTCGCCGCAGTGAGGATGGAAGTTCTTCCATGGTCTCGAGAAGCCGGGGGAGGGGCAAGGTTGACACCAGCCATTGATAGCGGAGCCGCTCGCCGTTTGACAGAACCACCTCTTGGCGTTTCCAGCGAATCTGTACGATCTCGGTGTGATATCGAACCCGGATCCCGAGTCTCCGTGCAAACGCCCAAGCGAGCGCCTGGATCCCACCCCGCTGTGGATAGGAGAAGGTCGCGTTATACCCAAACGCCTTGGTTTGATCGGTGAACGCACCGGTCAGGACTTCTTCAACCGTGGGGCGAGGAACAAAAGGGGCTACCCACTCGGCGGTGAGGACATGGGGGGGCACCGTCCAGAGTTTTTGGTTATAGGGAAAGAAAAAATGCCGGCCAAATCCGTTCCCAAATGTCGCCAGCACCCACTCATGGAACGAAATCCTCGACGAAGATGGTCTCCCTCTGATGTGGACCATCTGGGCTTCCAGAAATCCTTCCACACATTCCTTGACGACCTTTCGAGGGAGCCCAAAGGTATTGGCCTGAAAGGGGTAGCGTGTGAACACGCCGTGGGAGTAAATCCATGCGTTCCGCTGATGAGTGAGGAGGTTCCCCTTGAGCAAACGAGGGACCAGGCGTGTGGTATACGGGTGCCGCAAATGAAGCAGATGGCCGGTGTGATCGAAGGTGAAGCCAGCGACCTGGATGGAGCGGCTCAGGCCGCCGGGTTCTCCTTCGCGTTCCAGGAGAAGGAAGTCACGCTTCAGATGGTAGGCGCAGGAGAGCCCAGACATCCCTGCGCCGATGATCAGAACACGGGCAGGGGTCATCTTACGTCGGTGAAGCCAGGCCTAACGCCTGATCAAAGGGAGGGGTTTTCGGGGTCAGTTGACGGAGCCGCTCCCAGAGCTGGCGGCCTTCTGAGAGCCGTTGAGTCTGGGCCAGCAGAATCGCAAGATTCCGTAACGCATTCGGATAATCCGCCTTCAGCGCCAGCGCCTGTCGAAAGGATCGTTCGGCGTCTTGGAGACGTCCCTGGTAGTATTGGGCGTCCCCCAAGTTCACGTAGGTTTCAGGGTTTTCATGACGGTGGGTCTTCTCCCATCCCTCTCTCAGGATGTTATGCTTCGGGCTTCGACACTCAATGGCCTCCAGGTCTTCTCGATACGTGGCTTCTGCCTTTGGGAAATCCTTCAACTGGATGTACACCCAGGCCATCCGTGCATAGTTGGGAGAGAAGACGGGATCGAGCGCATGATAATGTTGGAACGACCGAAGCGCTTCACGCCAGTACTGGTTGGCCAGCGCTGCCGCGCGTTCGGCCGAGGCCGCATCGTTTCGTTGTGTGGCGGCCTCCGCCTGCCGTTGTTGCTCATCCCCCAGGTGAAGATGCACCAGCCCCGCTTGGTAGTGCGACTGCACATAATTCGGCGCCATCCGCCAAAGCTCGTGGTATTTGGCAATGGCCCGTTCCCCATCACCCGACGACCAGCGGTCGTTGTACACGTTTCCCATGAAATAGTAGGCCATGATAAAGGCAGGGTTTAACTGAACCACCGTCTTGTAACTGTTGAGTGCCTCCTCCCATTTGGCTTGTTTCGAGAAGAAGATCGCCCTATTGTGGTAGGCATCGGCGCGAAAATATCCCCAGAAAATGGTCAGCGGCCACAGCGCGAGGCAAGCCCCGATGAGCGCAACCCAACTGGGGGTACTCCAGAGATACCGCAACCATGCATACCCTGCCCCACCGCACACCCCCACGAGCGCAGCCCAACTGATCCCCCACAGTAACGATTCTCCAAACGTTGGCGGATACGGGCCTTGGATCTCATTGAAGGTGACCAACACGTAGCCAAGGAATACCACTGCCGCAGCGCTGGCAAGCACCCGTAAGAGATCACCTAGCAGAGATCTCTCAGCGGTCGTCCCAACACCGCTGGTGGGGCTGAGAAAATTTTCCCTAAGAGGATCATGGACTGCCAATGCTCCCAACAACCCGATGAGAAGCCACAGGAACACCCCAGAGGAGACAAACCGAAGGCTTACATCCACGGAGTTGTGGATCAACATCGCGAGCATCGCTGAGAGAAACGCCAGGACGTAGTAGGCCCGAAGATCCGGTGTTGTAGGCGCGCCTTTCCCTGGAGGTCCCGCCCGGCTAGGGGCAGTTTCAACAAACTGAGCTAACGTCCGATACCCAACCAGGCTGAACGTCACTACCACCCAGAGGAAAATCCCAAATCCGACAAACCCCTCATCGAACCACACCTCAAGGTATTCGTTTTCAGCGTGGTCCGTCTCGGTGTTGTGTTTCGCCTCGATGTGGAAAATCTGAGGTCGCCGAAACGCCGGGTAAATGACCTTAAAACTCCCGATCCCAGTTCCCCACACCGGATGGATCGGATGACGAGCAGCGTGAAGAAACTGACCCCCGCCGCATAACCGAGCCAGGCCCCCTTAGAATACGTGGCGACCGTACAGAACGTGATCAGGAAAAACAGTAACCCGAGTGATGAAAAGAAGAAAATGGCACAGCAGGCAAACCCAAGGAAGGCCATCCCGAATAGCCAGGCGGGCAGCCCACCTTTCAGGAACCACAGGGAGGCAGCGATGCTGGCGATGATCAGCCCGAATATCCCAAGGATGCGCGTGGGATGCCGACGGAGGAGGAGCGCGAGCACAATCGGGGAGACAATCACGAGAAAGTTCCCAAAAAAGTTTGGGTTTCCAAAGGTTGAAAAGATTCGCGAACCGAATGCTCCACGCCAGATGAAAGGATCCATTCCCATTTCCTGGGGGGATGGAAAGAAACGGGTATCCAGGTACTGAAGCACCCCGTACGTGGAACTCACAAAAGCGGCAGCGAGGATCCACTGGATGATCCGTTGGAAATGCTGTGGGGTATTAAATTCAATGAGGACAATGAGAGCCATGTGGACATACAGCAGTCTGCGGATGAAGTCATCGAGGCTCGGACCAGGATATGGACAATGGAGGAAGGAGACGACACCAGAGACACCACACAAGATAAGCGGTAGGAGCAACGACCAGCTCTTCCGCCCTGGGAAGTGTCCCTTCTCCCAGAGCCGGAGATACCATAAGGCTGCGAGGAATGTTCCCCCCATCTGCCACAGTGTGATTTTGATTTGCGCCGAGTCATACGTCCGGAGATAAAAGGAAGCTGCCACCAAAAAATAGAGAAGAGGAATCCCCCAGACAAGGCTGTGTCTGAGAAGTGGGGCCGCCAGGGTCTCTTTGGAATTGTTCTGGTTGTAGAATGCGAGTGCCTTCATCGTGTTACTCGCTGGGAATTCGGCTGAGCCATCTACCAATAAGCCAAGAGGCAATCGCAATCACGGCATACGTGAACAGTGCCATTGCAAAAGAGACACGGGTTACGATAAAGGCTCCCAACGATAGCCCTAGGCTGACCGCATACGCGATGACGAGAATTTCTTGGCGGAAAAAACCAGCGGCTTCCAGGCGTAGGGCAAAGTGGTCTTTACTGCCGAGGAAGGGAGACCGTCCCTGGCGAAGGCGAGCGAATGTGACAAGGACGGTGTCGTAAAGCGGGAGACCAAGAATCAGGAGAGGTGCGAACAACCCGATATTGTTGATCGAGGTATACGTGGTCCCCATCGAGAGCGCCGCGAGCACGAATCCGAGAAAAAGACTTCCTGTATCCCCCATGAAGATTTTTCGCTTTGCGGAGAGGTTAAATGGAAGAAACCCCAGACAGGCGCCAGCTAAGGCAGCGGCTGCGACATCCACATAGAGTTCTTCCCTCGGAAGAGCGATCAATAAGAATGTGAGGCTCGCAATGGCTGACACCCCTCCACACAGCCCATCCATGATGTCAATGATATTGAACGCATTGGTCACCCCCACAATCCAGACCATCGAGACCAACACAGCAAACCAGGTGGGATGTATGAACTTAATGCGGATGTCAAAAGCGATCAGACACAATGCCGCGATGATTTGGACGATGAACTTCTGTTTGAATCCTAAACCGGACGGTGCGAGGTCGTCAACCAACCCGAGGAGAAAGATGAGCGTCCCCCCGAACAGGATTCCCCGCAATGCATGCAACGTTCCGGTTGGGAAGTTAGTGAGGAAACGAGCCAACAGGAGTGCAGTAGTAAACGCCCCCAAGATGGCCACCCCACCTAGATAGGGGGTCGGGGTCTCATGGGTTTTGATAGAAGTCCTGGGGTGGTCCAGGATCTTCCAACGGATCGCCCACCACCGGCAGATCGGTGTCAATAAGGCCGCAACCACTACCGACCAGGTGAAGAGGACCGTGTAGAGTATCAGCGGTTGTTTCCACATGGTCACAGCCGAACAATATGAGGAGCAACCACCTCTCGGGTTGCGTTCCTCGT
>JACPXA010000053.1 GCA_016196785.1 Elusimicrobiota bacterium | reverse complement strand
TGATTGAAACGAACCTGCGGGTGAAGCCGACTGAAGGCCTCCTTCAATCCTTGGAACGGTTGTTGGGGAAGGACGCTTGGCAGGGACTCCCATGAACCGCGTAGGGGCAAGACCAAGCAGGACTGGGGAACGCTCTGGGGGGAGCCGGAGGCGATGGCGCAGTGAGCCTCAGCGGCCTCCGTAGAAACGCGGTGAGCGCAGGGCGCGGATGCGCCCGAGCACACCAGCGTTTCGAGGAGGGCCAGAAGCGTAGCGAACGAAGCCACGCCCCAGGCTCCCCCCGACACCCGGGGGATTGACGTACCTGTTCTGATCGGATAAAATATCAGAAATGTATGAAATGACGCAGAGAAACTCGTGAAACGGTTAGGAAGGCGAGGGACCTGCGCCGGAGTGGCGTTGGCCATCCTGGCGAGCGGGATCTCCCTCAGTGAGGCTAGGCCACGACGGAGTGTTCGGGAGAGCCGAGAGGCTCAGGCGTTGAGCCGAGAGACCTTTGAGGCCGAAGAGGCCTCTGCCGCGAGCCGGCCCGCTCCAGGCGCTGAAGCCCTCCTGGACCTCGTTGATATTCCCACGGCGGAGGTGGTCCGGTACGGAAACTACGACTTAAATTTCCGTCTCTACTCGGAAGGGGGGGTCCTGGCTCGAGTCGTGTTTGGGGTCTTTCGGTCTTTGAACCTGGGTGGTTCCTGGGATGTCCGCCGCTTGATTGGAACTGAAGGGGCCACCCCCGTGCGGCCGCGGGCGTTTGTGAAATGGCGCGTGTTTGATGGAGGGTTGACCCTCCCGGCGGTCGCCATTGGATTCGATGATCAAGGGTTCCTCTATGACGATTCGGTCCGGCAGTATCGCCACCGAGAAAAAGGGGTATTCCTGGTGGGAACCCATGAAGTGCTCTTCCCGGACTTAGAGGTTCATGGCGGGGTGAACATGTATGATTTTGAACGGGCCAAGGTGTTCGGCTTTGTGGGAGGGTCCTGGCGGTTGGGCAAGGTCTTTGTGCTCGTAGCCGAATACGACAATCTCCGTTCGTTGAAGGAGCAACGGGTGAATGTCGGATTGCGCTTTCAAGTCGCGCCGCCGGTCCATGTCGAGGCTACCGGGCGCGATATCGGGCATCCCAGCCTTCGGGAGCGGATTATCCGGATCAGCTATCGCGGCAGTTTTTAAAATGGCAGAAGAAATCGTTGGGCTTGACTTCGAGCGGCCGATCCTTGAATTGGAGGCCAAGATCACGGAGCTCAAGTCCTTTGCGGTGTCCGAAAAGCTGGAGTTCGCCGAGGAGATCCGGGTCCTCCAAGAGAAATGCGACCAGCTTAAGCGGGAAATCTATGGGTCTCTCGCCCCCTGGCAACGGGTCCAAATCGCCCGACACCCCAAACGGCTCTACACGCTGGATTATCTCCATGCGTTGTGCCATGATTTTATCGAGTTGCATGGGGATCGGACGTTTAGCGATGACGCCGCGTTGGTTGTCGGCATCGGGTTCTTTGGCGATGACCCCGTGGTGGTCATCGGGCACCAGAAAGGGCGGACGGTCCAAGAATCCATGGAGCGGAATTTCGGGATGCCCCATCCGGAGGGATATCGGAAGGCTCGCCGCTTGATGCTGTTGGCGGAAAAGTTTTCCCGGCCGCTCCTCGTGTTCATAGATACTCCGGGGGCCTATCCGGGGATTGGAGCCGAAGAGCGGGGACAGGCGCAGGCCATCGCCGAGAATCTGCGAACCATGGCCAGCCTGAAGACCCCAACGCTCTGCGTCATTATTGGGGAAGGGGGTTCCGGAGGAGCATTGGCGATTGGGGTGGGAGACCGGATCTTGATGTGCGAGAACGCTTGGTATTCGGTCATCTCCCCGGAGGGGTGCGCGGCGATCTTGTTTCATGATGCGGCAAAGGCCCCTGAGGCGGCGAGTGTCCTTAAGCTCACCGCGACGGATCTCTTGGAGTTTGGGGTCGTGGACGAGGTCATCCCAGAACCCCTGGGAGGAATCCACCGGGATCCCGCCGCCAGCTTGGAGACGGTGGGCCGGCTGCTCCGGCGGCACTTGATGGAACTCCAGGGGCAGCCGCTCGAGAAACTCCTCAAGGAGAGGTATGCCAAATATCGGCGCCTGGGCCGGTTTCGTGAGGTCCAGGAACGGAAACTAAGTCGGGCAGGGCGTTCTAAATAAGGAAGGAGAGGATTATGAAAGCGGCCGGATCGGAAACACAACGTGTGGCTCAAGGGTCCCCAGAGGCCCAGCGTGACCATTTTTTGAAGCTGTCCCCTGGCGCCTTGACGGGGTTGCGTCAAATTACCGATGCGAAAGGGCGGTTTAAGGTTCTAGCGTTGGATCAGAGCAATTCCTTCAAGAAATCGTTACGGGCGATGCGGATCCGGCTCGGACAAGCCGGGGAGCCGACCTATGAGGAGATTCGCGATGCCAAGTTGGAGATTGCCGCTACCCTAGGTGGATATGCGAGCGCGACCCTCTTAGATGTCAATTACGGGTTGCGCCAGGCGTTGAACGCCGGGGCGATTCCCAGGGGAATCGGACTCTTGGCCCGGGTGGAGGCTTCCAAAGAGGCCGGGTTGCCCGGGGAAGTGGAGCCGGGCTGGGGGGTGGTGCAGATCAAGCGGATGGGGGCCAGCGCCGTCAAGTTGCTCGTCTACATGGATGTCGAAGACGAGGAGGCGGCGAAAGCGCAGCTCCGCTTCGTTCACCAGATCTGGAAGCAGTGCCAGGAGCAGGACATCCTGCTCTTGGTGGAGGAGCTGTCATATCCACGGGCCAAGGCCGGGGAAGACAAGACGACCCCAGCCTACGTCGCCCGTCGGCCCCGCAACATCATTGAATCCGCCAAGCTCTTAGGGCCGTGGTGTGATGTCTTGAAACTGGAGTTCCCGGGAGATTTGAAGACCATGGACCGGAAGACCATCGAGGCGAACCTCACCGCCTTGAACGACGCCGCCATTCGGCCCTGGGTGCTGTTAAGCGCCGGGGAGAAGTTTGATCTTTTTGTCCAGCAGGTGGAGCTTGCGATGCGCGCGGGAGCCTCCGGGATCATGGCCGGGAGAGCGATCTTCAACGAGTACTTTGATGCGAATACCCCAGCGGATCGGACCCGGTTCTTACAGACCACTGGGGTGGAACGGATGAAGAAACTCACGGGGATCGTGGATCAGTACGCAACCTCTTGGATAGAACGGTATCGCATCACCCCGACGGAGTTGGCCGCCCAGGTCGTTCCCGACTGGCACCTTGCCGGAGTCGGGGGGAAGGCCCGCGCCGCGGCGACCGCTGCCGGGGGAGAGGAATACTAAAGCGTGAAGCGCGGCCCGTCCTCCTCTCAACGGATTGGTATCCTGACCGGAGGAGGCGATTGTCCGGGGTTGAACCCCGCGATTCGCGGGTGTGTCTTACGAGCCCTTGATCATGGGTGGGAATGCGTGGGGATCCTGGAAGGATGGAAAGGGCTCATCGAGGGGCATAGCACCCCGTTGGGGATCGCTGAGGTGGATGACCTGATGGGGCGAGGCGGGACGATCCTGAGGACCTCGCGGACCAATCCCTACAAGAAGGAAGGGGCGGTGGCCCGTTGCTTGGCGACCATCAAACGGTTACGCTTAGGCGCGCTCGTGGCCATGGGGGGAGAAGACACCCTGGGGGTCGCTGCCCGATTGTTCAAGGACTACCGCCTGAAGGTCGTGGGGGTTCCCAAGACCATGGACAACGATCTCTCGGCGACGGATTACACCTTCGGGTTTGACAGCGCTGTGACCATCGCGGTGGAGGCCGCCGAGCGACTCAAAGATACGGGTCGCTCCCATCGGCGGATCATGATCCTCGAGGTGATGGGCCGACATGCGGGGTGGGTGGCGCTCTACACGGCGTTGGCGAGCGGGGCGGATGGGGTGCTCATCCCCGAAGAACCGGTCTCCCTGTCCTCCTTGGTTGCCGACCTGAGAGCCGTCTATCGGCGACGGCAGACTGCGCTCCTCATCATTTCGGAAGGGGTGAGCCTCCCTGACAAAAAGGCTGCCGCAGGCCGGGAGGGCGGAGGGCAGGAGGCGCTTGATGAATTTGGGCATATGCTCCTGAAGGAGCGAGGGACCGGTGAACAGATTGCTGATTACCTGGAGCAGGAAACCGGCATTGAAACCCGCGTGGCGGTCATTGGCCACATTCAACGAGGCGGTCCGCCGACCGTGTTTGATCGGATTTTGGCGGTCCGCACGGGGGTCAAGGCTATAGATTTCATCGCCGAAGGGCAGTTCGGGCAGATGGTGGCGGTCCAAGGGACGAAACTGGTTGGCGTCCCCTTAGCGAAGGCCACCGGACAATTGAAGCTGGTCTCCCAAGACTGGTTGGCGCTGATCCGCGCCCTCCAGAAATAACGTCAGACGTAAGTAACTTCCGCAGGCGAGGAGGCTTTATGCCCCGAGAACAGCCGTCAGCGGTCAGCGCACCCTGGTCACCCCCTCCCCACGGTCCCATCAAACGCCGTATCATTTTCATTAAATGGTCCCTGCAGGCCCGGTACGTGGCCGTGGTGTTTGTCTCGCTTCTTGTCGCCGGGTTCATCGTGGCCTGGGACCTGTATTACACCTTCGGCCGGCTTATCTTGAATGAGGCCACGGCAACCGCCATCTACCCCGTGTTTCAGCAAATGCACAAGCTCATGGTACTGAAGTTTGCCATTTTCGTGGTGATCACGGTGGTGATCGCCTGCTTCATCTCGCACAAGTTTGCTGGGCCGCTCTACCGCTTTGAGAGGGTTGCGGAACAAGTGGGACAGGGCGATCTCACAGTGCGCGTGCACCTGCGGAAGGGAGATGAGCTGACGGAAACGGCGGGACACCTCAACCAGATGATCATCGCCCTCCAGGAAAAGGTCCTGCGGGATCGCCGGCTCGCCGAGCAGTTGTCTGGCAAGCTGACGGGAATCAGCCGAAGCCTCCAATCGGACCAGCTCACGCCCCCGGAAGCTGCCAAGGTTCTTGAGACCCTTTCCCACGAAATCACCTCACTGACAAGCGAGTTTTACATCTAGTCGCCAGTTCATTCTCCTGTGACATCCTTCTGGTGGTGGCTCCGGCCGCGCCTCGTCGTTTTCCTCCTCGCCTGCACGGTTAGCCTGATTCTCGTTGTTCACATCCTGCCTCGCCGGGATCAGTCGGTCTGGGGGAACTTCGCCGCCTCGGTTGGAGGACTACCCGTGACGCTGGCCGGACGCATCCAGGCGCTGCAAGACGCGCGCCAGGGCCAACCTCGATATCTGTTTCACGCAGTACGGGCAGGCGTCAGCGGAAGGCGAGCG
The DNA here is from genome assembly GCA_016196785.1 of Elusimicrobiota bacterium. GTDB lineage: Bacteria > Elusimicrobiota > Elusimicrobia > 2-01-FULL-59-12 > JACPXA01 > JACPXA01. Next base: position 7,429 of record JACPXA010000053.1, on the reverse strand, counting down.
ATCCGACTGCTCCTGACGCTTCCCCCCGCGGTCCCGCCGCTATGGCCCGGCGATCAACTGACCGTGACCGGCCGACTCCTCCGACCCCCCACGGCTCTTAACCCGGGCGGGTTCGATTACCGCGCGTATCTGGCAAACCAACGGATCTCCGCTCTCCTGACTGTGGATGACCCCGAGGCGGTCCACATCACCGCGCGGGCACCTTGGTTTGTCCCTGGGACGCTCGCCGTCAAGCTCCGAGCCACGCTGGCACAAATCTTTAGAGACCGACTACCGCCGGTGGCTGCCTCCATCCTCGGTGGGTTTACCATTGGCGAACTGTCTGACCTACCGACCGGCGTGGAGCAGGCCTTTCGCGACGCCGGGGTATTTCACCTCTTGGTGGTCTCGGGTTCGAACGTGGCCTTGGTGATGGGGCTGGCGTTCGGGTTCTGGCGATTGCTCTTGTTGTCCCGACGCGCCTCGCTCTGCGCGAGCCTCCCCGTGATTTGGCTGTATACCCTCATGGGCGGTGGCGACCCTCCGGTCCTCCGCGCTACGGTGATGGCAACCGTGGGAGTCTTAGCGTATCTCCTGAGCCGTGAGGCGACGCCGACCCATTGTCTGGCGCTGGCGGCGTTGGTGGTCCTCCTCTGGGAGCCTGGCGCCCTTTTCGATGCCAGCTTCCAGCTTTCGTTTATGGCTACGCTCGGGATTGTGTGGGCCGTTCCTCGGTGGAACCGATCGTTCCCAAGTTCCCGCCGCCTGCCGATGCTGCGGTGGATCTGGCCGCTCTTGATCGCTTCTCTCTCGGCCCAGGTTGCTGTCGCCCCGGTCGTCATCTGGTATTTTCATCGGCTCTCCCTGATTGGACTACTGGCGAACCTGTGTGTGCCCTTGCTGGCTGAGGTCATTGTCATGACAGGGATCACCTTGCTGGCGATCGCTTGGCTCCCGTGGCGGAGCCTGGTGGATGCTGTAAGTTGGGTGAACGCCCAGTTGGTGGATCTCTTGGTCCGCTGTGTGGAAGGGTTCGCGCGCGTCCCGGGAGCAGCCGTCACGGTGGCCACCCCAACCTGGTGGGAGATCACCCTCTTTTATGGAATCTGGTTATCGCTCGTTCTCGGGTTAACTAGCCGTCGTTGGCGCTGGGTGGGAGGCGGTCTCCTCATCGTGTGGCTCACGGGATGGGCGGCCGCTCAGTGGTCCCCCCGCTGGGGGCCCTTCAAGGTGTGGATCCTCGCGGTCGGTTTAGGGGATGCCGTGGTAGTCCAGTTCCCCACCGGTGAGCAGTGGCTTATTGATGGTGGTGGAGCCGTCGGTAGTCCAGACCGGGTGGGGGAACGCATCATGCTGCCGGCGCTATGGGCGCTCGGCATTCGGCGATTGGATACGGTGGTGCTGACGCATCCCACCATCCCCCATTACGGCGCCCAGCGCTCTGTCGTGCAACACCTCCGTGTCGGTCGCTGGCTCCTCGGATCTGCCGATGGGAAGGGGGCTGACTACAACGAGTTGCTACACCTCATCTGGAGGCGTCGAATTCCGGTGCGGATCGTTCGCCTCGGTGAGGCCTGGCAGGTCGGCCCCGTCCGAGTGGAGATGGTCGTGACCCCCTCATCCACCGTTCCTTCAGACGACACGACAGGGTCACCGCTGATCCTTACCCTTCAATACGGAAACTGTTCCCTGCTTTTCCCCTCAGATGCAACCGCAAATGCAACGACTCACCTCCCCCAAATCCTCCTGCGTAACGTCCGATCTAACACCGTGGTGCTCATCCCGCACCATGGTACGGTTCCGCTAGCCCAGTCGTTTGCCCAGGCGTTGCAAGGGAGCACCGCTGTCATCTCAAGTGATCGGCCGTCACCGATCGCGCTCGGCCAGTTATCGGGTACGAAAGACCTCTTCCTCACCTCACGCGATGGCGCCATCCTGATTGAAAGCGACGGACAGACCACCTCCATCCACCCCCTACCGGGGACGTAGCTGCCTTTCTGCCTTATTCTGCTGAATAAAATTTACAGAATCGTTACCAAACCGCAAGGAAATCTTAATCCCTCATCCGTATACTAATAGAGACGCCTGACCCGCGATACTATGAACTTATTGCTCTCTCGGTTCTTCCATGTGAACGAATCGCCCCCTAGACCCTTCCATTGGGTGCGTCCAATGGCCGCTGTCATGGCGGTCGTTGTGTTCTATGCGGACGTCCTAGCGCCTCCCTTGGCCCAGGCGTCCTTCTGGGAGGAGCGCCGCCTCGCGGTCCAAGGGTTGAAAGAGAGGGCGGGGAGAGGAGGACACGAGGGATTGTCTCGTGGGGACGCTCGCTTTGCGAGCTCGCTCCACGGTGGCCTCGCCGTTCCTGATGATCCCGTCAAGCTCCACTTGACGCAAGGGACAACCTCTGCGCCACATTCAGCACCTTCCGGCTCAGCCACCGAGGCCCCACTGATCCAACCCCTCGGTCCTCCTCCTTCGCGCCGCCTCGGCCCGTCGTGGGCGGGAGAGATAGCGCGGGCGATTGGGCCGTATGGAGCGGTCAGTGATGTGTACTTCCCGCCAGAAACAAAAACGCCGTTGGTGATCCATATTCAGGATGCGCATGAACATCCAGAAGCCCAGCAGAACATCGCGCGAATCATTGAACGGCTGGTGGATCGGTATGGAGTCAAGTTGGTAGGGCTCGAAGGGGCCACTGGGCCCTTCGATTTTACCCCGTATCGAGCGTTTCCCAATAAGGAACTGACGCAGGGAGTTGCAGAATTTTTCCTTAGGGAAGGATTCATTGGAGGGGCAGAATTCGCCGGAATCACCGCCGCTCGTCCCCCGCGGTTCTGGGGGATCGAAGAACCAGGCCAGTATTTGGAACATATCGAGGCCTATCAGCGCTCCGTGCCGGTGAGGCAAGAAGCTCGCCGATATATGCGCTGGATCGCCCAGACCCTCAGAGAGGTTGAGCCCCCATCCTCCTCTTTCCCCTCCCCCCTGGAGGGGGAGGGTTGGGGTGAGGGGGCATCTCAACGGCCGCTCACGGAACTTCGGCAGGATGCCGGGTTACTGGAGAAACTTATCGAGTATCGGCTCACCGCGGATGAATGGGCCGGCTACGTAAAGCGGCACACCGATATCCGGCAGCTTGACTCACGCCTGACGAAACTTTCTCAGACGCGCAGCCTCCCTTCCGCCCTCCCGGATCTTGAGCCCTTTGAGGCCTTCTATCGTCAGGCCTTGCGACGTGAGCCCTCCCTGGTATCGAACCTGTTTATGCAAATGGACCTCCATCAACATGCCTCAGCGGTTTTGCTCGCTGGAGGGTTTCATACGAGTGGTCTCACCACACTGCTTAAGCAACGGGGAGTTGGGTACCTGACCATCACCCCCCGCATCAGTAAGACGGAACCCTGGGTGACGTCATTAGACAAGCTCGCCAGAGAAAAGACCCCCCTGGAACGGCTCTTCGCGAGTGAACGTTTCTTCCTCAGTACCCCGCGCAGCTTTGCAGCGACACACCCCTACGCCCCCTATCGAGGTCAAACGTGGATGTACGCTGGAACCTGGTTTACTCTGATCGGGGTGCTTCAACTCCAGCGGCAACTGAAGCCGTATTTACGCCAGCTAGGGGTGAGCAGGAAGGCCAGCCGCAGAATTGCTCGAGAGGTGATCAAGGAGGTCCAGGCGATGCTCAACGAAAGCATCGCCGCGTCCTCGATGATCAGTGAAATCCCCCTCCTCGATGCAGAGTTGGACCCTTCAGGGCGTCTGCGAGTCGTCGTACAGATCGTGCCTCAGGCAGGCATTGGCCGGACACTCGCGTTGGAACTCTGGGTCGTAGATTCTGGGCAGAGGGTACCTACCTCCCTTGATAAGGGGGTTGTCTTGCACGGGGTCTCAAGCGAGACGGTCGTGTTTCGAGAGATGGCCCATCCGTTCCCGCAGCGGACCGTGGTATTGCCTCGCCAGTCCTTCCCAGTAGCCGCCCATGCCTTTCACTGGGTTTCCCTGGGGATCTTGTTGGTGGCGATGAGCCTGTTCTATACCACGGGTCTGGGACCGCTCATCTGGTTCACAGGCGTCAACGGAGGTTTTGCTTTAAGCGTTGATCCTCGAATCCTATCGCGAGCAGAAAAAGAGGCTGTCGCCCAGGCCAGTCGGCGCTTGATACAGGCCACGGGTGTGCTCCAACTCTTTAAGCGGCTTGGCTACCATCCCTACCTGGTATTGCTGGTTGGTTCGATGAGCCCGGAGGGCATCGCGATACGAGGGCAATCTGACGTGGATCTCAAGTTGTTGTTCAGACTTCCAGAAGGACAACACTGGGAGGAGGCGGTCACCAGCTTACAAATGAAGTTGAGGTATTCCCTGCATTTTGCTCGGAAGGCCCTGGAGGTCTCCACCATGACATGGGCTGGTGAACTCAACTGGGAGGCATTCAAGGCAGCCGGCATTCAACAGGTGGATTGGCTCCTTCAGCCAGTCGAGCGGATTCATTCGTTGATGCATGAACAATTGGCAATGTTGGCGAAGGGTCGTTCGACCTATCTCTACAAGTTAACCCCTTTCGTCGTGCTCATGCAGCTCGAGGAGGGGCATGGTCGCCCCCTGTTTGTCAGTCCACGAAACTTCCGGCAGGTGCTGACCACCAGGTTCCGTGACCTGATCTCACGCTACAGGCTCGGTTCAGCCTATCGGACGTTCCTAACTCGATATCGCTTGGATGCACGGAGGCGGGCTTGGGATAAACTGGGGCTCGCTTCCCATCCTGTCACCGTGGGTTTTGCTGGGTCACTTGCCCGCCTCGCCGTAGGCACTGTGGGGAGAACCGAAATCACCTCACGGGGACACACGGTTCACGATGTCCTTTATGAATACCTGCTACGTCTTCAGTGGATGTGGAATGATGTCGTGAATGCCAACGGGGATCTCTTGCCGGGAATCACGGTGACCCTGAATGGCACAGATGTGAAGGCCTTGGATGGTCTTGACACACGCCTTGAGCATGCTGGGGACGTCATCAAGGTGTCTCGATTCGGACCGCCTAAGACACCTCTGGCGATGTGGGTTGATCCCCTCAGCCTACTGGCCCCAGGGATGTTGAGCTGGCCCATGGCGTGGGGAATGGAATGGTGGCTGGACCTGCTGCAGCTCCTCCTGTCCTTGGCGGTGGAACGCCTCTCAGCGCTGGGAGGAACCGCGCTACTCTTCGGGGGGACGAATGACCCTCGTCCCAAACGCTCCTCGCTGGCCGCTGCCCTGAGCCACGATCCGGAGGTCGTGCAATTACTGCAGCAGGGCGAAGACCTGATGAAGGAGAAGAAATTCTTGGAAGCCGCAAGCGCTTTTGAACAAGCGCGTGCCAGGGAACAGACCAATCCGTTCCCCGAGGCTTTCCGTTTCGTTGCCCTTGGACGTGCCGCCATGGAGAATGACCAGGTCGAGGAAAAGGGAAGATTACTTGAGCCGGTGATCCAGGGCTGGGCGTCCGTGCTTCCGCGCATTGAACCCCAGGGAGTTGAACAGACATTGCTCGTGCTCAATTTGTGGACCCTGTACGCCAGTTATCACAAGGTGGTGGCCGCCTATCGGCATTCCTCCAAGGAGGACGATCCTGAGGTGGGCCGGCTCCTTCAGGAGGGCTTCAGGACTTACCAGAGGGCGTGGAAAGACATCGGCAACGCCCAACAAGTTTTTGAGGGGAGGCTCTCAGATGAAGAACAGGGTCGCTTTGAAAAGACGAAGCGATTGATTCTCTGGGGGTGTGGGGTATTTTGCCTCGATGCGGCTCAGCGGATCTTAAGCGAGACCGAACCGACCCGTCAGACCTATCTCACGGAGGGTGCGAAGATCCTCGAACAGGCCCAGTCACTCTTTCCCAAGGATGAGGAGATCATAGAGGCCCTTCAACAGGTGAAGCACCTCCAAAAGTTGAAGCAGATGAATGCATTAATCGCCCAGGGTACCGCCTGGTTAGACCGAACAGACCGGACAGCCGAAGAGCTGGCCCAAGCGGTGAACATGTTGAGGGAAGCCATGACCTTGGCGGCGGAATTACCGCCCCAAACCCGGGAGTTCACCGATGCCCAGATCCGGTTGGGACGCCTCTTACTGAGGGTCGGCGACGAGAAAGGTCTCCGTCTCATCGAAACGGCCCTTCAATTAGCGTTGACAAAAGGGTGGTTCGATGAGCTCGAATCTGCCTGGGTGTGGGAGGCCGTGGCCAAAGAGTTCGATGGTCGGGGGAATCACCATCGCGCGCGGTTCTATCTTGAGGAAAAGGCGTTTCCGAAAGTGCGTGATGTCTTGAGGCGTGTCAATCGGCACATTGAAGAGCTCCTCAAGCGAAGGGGAAAGCTCCAGCTCCAGATCATGAAGAGACGGCAACTCCAGGGGAACCCGCAAGAGCTCGCGCCCCTCGAGGACGAACTCAGGAATCTTAAGAGGGAACTTACGAATCAGTCGGCCTTGAGGCTGCTGGGTCGGGACCATGAATTAAACCTTTCGTTGACATTAGGGGATGTCTATACCAACCTGGGCGACTTAGACAGGGGCCTTGAGCTCTATCGCGAAACGCTTCAGATGATTGAGGATTATCAGTGGGAAGCCGCGCTTCTTCAAAACCCCGGTTGGGATGAGGAATTGCAGTTCACCCGCTATCTGGTGTTTGGTGTCTACTTGAACATGGCCAACGCGTATCGGGAGCGTGCTGACTATGATCAATCCGAGCACTGGCTCGATCAGGCCGAAAAAGCGTGCCAACGTTTACAAGTTCAACACCCAGAGGCGGCGTTTGTCGTTGCGGTCACACGCGTGTTCAATGGATTAGACAAGGGTGAACGACCCGAACGAATGCTGGAGGAAATTGACAAAGTCACCCAAGTCGTTAAAGAGGTGGAACGTGAAGACCCAGACACCGCGTCCCACTTGCGGCCTAAAGTCAAATTCTTCCTGCCTGGCCTGTTGGCTCTTCGGGAGAGGCGGTTCAAAGACGCCATCGAGAAGTTTCAAGCCACGCAAAACCTGCTCCCTCACTATCAAAATGCCTACAACTCACTGGCTACCGCGTATCGCCTCGATGGGGCATATGGAAAAGCCGAAGCGGCCATCCAAACCGCCATTTCACGTTGGCCGGATGAGCCCCAGTTCCATGCTCACTTGGCGCTGATCCAGATCAAGCAAGGTCGGTGGCCGGAGGCCACCGCAAGGATCCGAGAGTATCAAGAGCAATACCCACAACTTCCTAACGTCGCGTATGTCTCGGCCCTTTGTCTTCTTGAACAGCTTGCCCATGAGCCTGCATCCAAGAAGCCCCTCTTGCTTCTCAAGGTCGAGCAAGCCTTTCGTGCAGCCCTCCAAGGGGATGTCAAGGAGACCTTTCAGGATCTCGAATTGCTCCAGCGGGTGCTTGCTGATCCCGAGCTCACCCGCAAGCTGTTCAATGCCAGGTTGTATA
>JACPXA010000052.1 GCA_016196785.1 Elusimicrobiota bacterium | reverse complement strand
AGTGAACATCCACGAGACGCACCCGCCCTCGCCAAGGTTCCCGCCATGCTGGGAAAAGATCCGTCGGATTTCCGAGGCGGTACGATTCTTATTGTCGGTGGTGACCTCTACCATCACCGCCACCCCACCAGGCCCATACCCTTCATACATCAGCTCTTCATAGAGCGCGCCAGGAAGCTCACCGGTCCCTCGCTGGATAGCCCGTTTGACATTCTCCGCTGGCATATTGGCGGCCCGAGCGACCTCAATGGCTTTCCGTAGCCGGGGATTGCCGTCAGGACTCCCTCCACCCATCCGCGCGGCGATGGTGATCTCGCGGATCAGCTTGGTAAAGACCTTCCCGCGCTTGGCGTCCAACAGCCCCTTCTTGTGTTTAATCCCCGCCCATTTGGAATGTCCAGACATGTGGTGTTCTTACCTCACCCTTGATGTTTGTATTGTACCAGAAACCGACGAGAACTGTAAAGAAAGCTAGAAAGAGGATAATGCCCGCTTCGCTCCTTCGGAGAGGGGATTGATAAGCATCGTCTGTTGGAAGCACCGGCGGGCTGCCACGAGTCGCTGGCCCCCTGCCAAATAAAAAAGAAGATCAGCACACCAGCCACGCTTGCCGCTAGGGGAGCTGACCTGGACCAACACCGGGTTTTGAGGCGATCACGGGCCGAGACAAACAGGGAGCCAGCGGTCCACCAAAACACCAGCGCCGGCACACTAAAAAACAGGGAGACATTCAGAAGGTTGTCCACCAACATCGCCAGCATCCCTCCCAGCCACCCATGGGCTAACAGGCTCGCTTCCCCTGGAAGACGCTGAGCGGTGTTCCTTCCGGCAATGAGCACGGTAAGCATCAACCAGCACCAGATGCCGAGCCCAAGGGTGCCCGTCTGCGCCCACCATTCGAGGATCAGGTTGTGGGCGTTGTTGGCATGGGTGCGAAACCCTTGAAACAACGGGTTATCCAGATACTGCCCTTGATAAAAGGGATAAAACAGCTCAAAGCACCCCCATCCTTTCCCAAGGAGAGGACGTTCTTGGACCATGTGCCACCCACAGCGCCAAATGAGCAGCCGCTGATGCCAGGCCCCGTATGTGCCATGCGCTACTTGAGCCACCTCCTGAAGGCGCTCCCTTACCGTGGGATGATACCCCTGCCCAGCAGAACGGGGCCAGAACCAGGTGAGGAGCAAAGCCACACCGCCTAGCCAGAGGAAACGACGCCACCAGAGGGATGGTTTCACCGACCGCCACCAGGCCCATGCCACCCACCCAACCCCAACGGCAGCTCCCGTCCAGGAGGATCGAGTGAGGGTCACTAACAACCCAGCAAAACACCCTCCCATCATCAACCCCAGCCCCCACCGTCGCCACCCAGGAACCGCCAGCAACCATCGGGCGCACAACCAGGGAAGCACCATGGCCAGGGTAGAGCCGAGAAAGGTCGGATTGCCGAAGGTTGACACCGGACGGGTACCATAGGGATTCAGTCCCTGTGGCCAAATGGGCTCGATCCCCAGTGACTGTAATACCCCGTACCCTGCGGCAAGGACAGCGACCCACTCGATCAGCCGCCAGCTCCACCGGAGCCATCCCTCAGGAAGCCCCTGTACAACGAACCAAAATACCAGCGCCCAATTCAGCCACAGAAACAGGGTGTTACGCAACCCCTCATTAGCGATTGGCGTCCGCATCGCCGGATGACCCCCCCAGCTCCATCCCAAGGAGAGCAGGGCGACGAGGAGGAGTACCGCAAGGGGGTGATCCACGGCGGTTGTTCGCCAACACCACTGACCAGCTCGAAATCCATGCAGCAGCCAGCCGATCCACAGGAGGGACACCAACACGTTGAACAGTGCGATTTGGGTATAGTAGGGGTTACGGGTGAGGTCCGTGAAAAAAACGAGCGGGACGATGAAGAGCAGGCATCCCAACAGGATGCGGATGCCTCGGGACGACGCTAAAAGCCCCATGAGTGATTAACTTCACTATATCACACGGCCGTCACAAAAACAATTATAATACCTCCCATGAGACGCACCCATATCGGCCTCCTGCTCATGCTCGCTGGACTGCTATGGGGCAGTGTCCCGATCTCGGCTGCGTTTCCCCCGTCGTACGACCAAGAAATCCGCCAGGGACTCTACTGGATTTACCATTCCCAATATGACCAGGCACGAGCCGTTTTCTCACGGATCAGCGAACAATATCCTGAGGACCCCGCAGGGGATTTCTTCCTGTCTGCGGCTGACTGGTGGCAACTGGCGGAAGACCTGGACCGTCCCTCCCAGCAGATCGAGGAGCTGTTAGAGGAACATTGTTCGCGGACAATCCAGAAGGCTCAAGCGGCGGTCGAGGCCGCAACCCAGGCGAAGACCCTGGCGCAGGCGTATTTCTACTTGGGCGGGGCATACGGCCTCAAAGGCCGGTGGGCAGTCACGCAAAGCCAGTGGTTCAGGGCATATCGGTTCGGGAAACGGGGCGTTCACTTCCTCCGTCTCGCGCTGGACTACGACCCCGAACTCTCTGACGCCTATCTCGGGCTCGGCATTTACGACTATTATACCGATACCTTGCCCCGTTTCCAGCGGGTGCTGGCCCGACTCTTCATCCGAGGTGACCGGCAACGGGGGCTTGAAGAGCTCCACCTGGTGAAGGAGCGCGGTCGTTACGCGACCGTTGAGGCGACGCTCTTCCTGATCGAGATTTACACCGAGCGGGAACACACACCGGACCGCGCGTTGCCGCTCGCGCAACAACTCCGTCAAGAGTTCCCGGAAAGCCCAGCGATGCACTTTGCCTTGATGATGGCGCTGTTTCACCAGAAGGAGTGGAAGGGCCTCCGGGAAGAGGCCAATGGCTATCTGCGACGGATCCAGTCCCAGGCCCCGTATTACACCGCAAAGGGTATGGCTCCCGCACTCTATTGTCTAGCCATGAGCTTTTCCCAAGAACAAAAAGACCTGGACCGCGCCCACACGATTCTCACTCAAATTATCGAAACGAGCCCCGAACCCAGTCGCTGGGTCACCTTCGCCTACTTACGACGGGGACAGATCTATGACCTGCAGGGGAAGCGGGATCTGGCGAAAGACGATTATCGGGATGTCCTCCACCGTGAGGATGTTGGGGAGGTCCACCGGTACGCCAACCAGTACCTGAAACGTCCCAACGGCTGGATGGACCGGGACTAAGATGCCAAAAGCCCGGGGTGGGAGTCGAACCCACGACTTAATGTGGTAGTTCAACATGTCACTACTCTAGACCGATTTGGTTTTTCTGGCCCAAGCGTATAAGGCGTCGTAGATGGGGAATTGAAGTCTTAGCTTTTCCTGGTCGTCAGGAATGGCTTCATGGAAACCCTGGGCGATGGCGAGGAGCCCGGCGGATTCAGGGCAGGACTGGACTTCGCCCTCGATGTCTGCCCCGTGGACGATCTGGGCCAGACGTTTTAAAACGGGGTCCTCCAGCTTGAAATCTTCGATCAGGACCTCAAAGGTGCACAGGTTTCCCCGGTGCGTATAGTCAGCGCCGGGGGCATCGAAGGATTTACCGCCCACTTGCCTCGCCATTCCCAGGACTTGCTCCTTGGGAACGAAGAGGAACGCTGCCTCTTTGTCGATGAACCGTCGAATCAACCAGGGACAGGCGACCCTGTCCGTCTTGGCTCCTGCCCGCGTCACCCACTGCATGTTTACTGATCCCTTCTTGAGGCAGCGAATTCCCATCTGATCCCGGCGTAAACCCTCAGCTTCGGTCCCCCCACGTTGTCATCCCGCAAACGCTAATGCACAGGTTTTTCGTCAAATGGCTTGACCTCGAAATCGTCGAAGTAGGTCACGGAATCGGCCTTGGTCCACAGGCCGATCTTGCCCGGTTCCTGAAACGTGCTGTCCTCCACCTCAAAGAGCTTTTCACCATTGCAATAGACGACAAAGAGAGTCCCTCGGACAGTGACGCGCAAGCTGTTCCAGCGACCAGACGGCACCTTGGTCTTGACGCCATAGCTGGAGCTTCTGCCCTTGGGAGGGAGGGGCCTCCGCTTCCCCTCTTTGACCTTGTAGAGTACGACGTTCTCTTCCAGAGCATTCGCGCGGACGAGGTAGTAGTTGTTCCTATCTTTATAGCGCCACACGATGCCGCCAGCCTGGTCCTCCTTCCCGGCGACCGCCTTGAATTGTACGCTGAGGTCCCCGTCTTGCAGGGTCACGCCATCGAAAATGGCCAAGGGAAAGTTATTGCCACTATTGGCACGGCCCAGTTGGGCCAAGATCTTGGGGGGCGAGGGGGCCGTCACATCCTTCAACACGGCCCACTGCACAGCCGGTCCTTGCCCCGTGATCTCGAAGGAAAAATTCGTGGGCCGTTGACCCACGGGGGTTTCATCGAATCCCAAGATGATCGACGCCGTGGGCTCCTTCACGTAGCCGAAGACGCTTGGGGTCAGTAGCCCAAGACAGAGAAGAAGGCCTTTGTTCATTGTTTCCATAACGCACCTCGAACGATAACGCAGATAGAGTAGAAGATTAGGATTCCCGGAGCGGAGTGGTCTCCCGATTTGAGCTGTAGCGTGAGATCGATGTCGGAAGGTTCTGAGGACATAGTTACATACTACATATTACGAGGTGCTCACCAAGCGGTTAAATCAGCAGGTGAACGGGATTCTCAGCGTCCCAGTTGCAGCAAGCGGTTCAAGAATCAGTCGACCCACTCGTCAAAACGAGTTGAGAAATCAAGTAAGCCGGGGGTGGGAGTCGAACCCACGACCTGCGGTTTACGAAATTGACGATAGCCCATTCCCACGGGACGCGCTCGACGGTAGAGTTCACATATGGTTTCATGGGGTTTCAGGCAATTCCATTCACTCCGTTGCAGCCAAGTTGCAGCAAAACGATGGGGTAAACCACCTCACTTAGGTTTGTCGTTTCAATCGGTCGGCTCTTTT
>JACPXA010000034.1 GCA_016196785.1 Elusimicrobiota bacterium | reverse complement strand
GGGATAACACTTGGCATTATGCTTTCGTTTACCATTTTCACTTTGGCCATTTCTTTTTTTGTTAGACTCTTTCATCTTGATCCCAATATTATCCGTTTACTGGCTGTTTTTGTTTTGGTGTTCCTCGGACTTTCAAATCAGAAACGTATTTTACGGTTTTGCTATTCGCTCAGTATAATCCTGGCATGTTTTAGTTTCACACCGCTCTACATTCCGGCCCTAAAGACAAAACTAGGAATTGTGAACTACAACGATGCCGGTCCTCTCTTCTGGATTTTTTTCGCTCTCTACCTTTGGGAACCACTGCATGCAATCCGCCTCATGTGGCAGGGTAGACGCACGGCCATAGGAGTCCGGAAGGCCCACATTACTTACGTTATGGCAGCAGGCATCTCAGGATTCCTCGTTGGCGCAACATTCTTTCCTCTCTGCTTTCGCATCCCTATCCCGCCGATTGGTGGGCACGTTGTGTGGCTGTATTGTCTTTTCGTGGCCTGGGCAGTTTTTAAGTACCAACTCTTCAATATCCACGTCGTAATCCGAAAAAGCCTGGTCTATTCGATTCTTGTAACCCTTCTCACTGCTGGGTACTTTGGATTGGTCTATGGAATCGAGCGGATTTTCCAAACGGCGTTCGGCTATCAATCCATTTGGCTTTCTCTAGCGGCCTTTGCCCTCATGGCTCTGGGCTTCCAACCCCTCAAGGTTGGGATCCAGCGCTTGGTGGACTGGCTTCTCTTCCGGTCTCCCCACGAGGAATTGGTCAGGCGGATGGAGCGCCTGGAGCAGGAGGCCTTTCAAGCCGAAAAGCTCAGGGCGATTTCTACCTTGGCCGCCGGCATGGCACACGAGGTAAAGAACCCGCTCACCGCCCTCCAAACTTTCACGGAATATCTTCCCGAGTGCCATCAGGACAAGGCGTTTGTTGAGCGTTGGCAGCCGATTCTAAGCTCAGAGATCAAGCGGATTGGAAGGATTGTTCAGGAGCTGTTGGATTTTGCCAAGCCGAAGTCACCCCAGCTTCAATCGGTGGATTTAAATTCCATCGTCGCTTCGACCGTCCAGCTCCTCTCCGGAGATCTCGGCAGGCGGCACGTTCAGTGGAGAATCGACTGCCGCCACAACGGCGCTACCGTCCAAGCCGACGCTGACCAGATTCGGCAAGTCCTCATCAACCTCATCCAGAACGCCGCTGACGCCATGCCTGCCGGAGGCACCCTCACCCTCGCCACCCAGGCCAACAACAGCCACCTCGAGCTGACCGTCTCCGACACCGGGACCGGGATACCCAAGGAACTTCTTCCCAAGATCTTCGACCCCTTTGTGACCACCAAAGACCATGGCAACGGCCTGGGCCTAGCCATGGTCCACTCCATCGTCCGAGCCCACCACGGCACCATCCACGCCGCGAGCACCCCCGGCCGCGGCACCACCTTCACCCTGAGACTCCCGCTATGAGCGAGAGGCTGTTACAGGAGTCGGCGGAGTTCTTCGACCGTCAATTTAGTACCACGGAGAATAGCCTGGAGAGTGCCTGGTTTAATCGGTTTGGAGCCGTGAAGGAGAACGGTGGCGCGTCGTGTGAAGTCCTCACGGTGTCTGAGCAGAACATGAGAGCCACGTTGTCGGAGAACGACGAAACCGGCTTTCTCAAGGGCACGGATGAGGCGATGACCTGGGACTTGGGGGAGGTCGCTCACGCAGCGACCTCAACCTCCCGGAGTTGGACGTCGGATGGTGGGATAGGTTGGCGGTCAGCCTTCAATCCTTCTAGATATAAGGCAATAGCCTCTTTGATATTCACAAGGGCCTCTGCTTCCGTTTCCCCCTGGCTGGCGCAGCCCGGCAATGCCGGCACAAAGACCGAAAATCCACCCTCAACCTCGGGTTGCAACACAACAGTAAACCTACGAACCATAAGTTTATCTCCTCCTATCCACATCTATAGGATACCACAAGAAGTGTTCCGACCAAAGGGTTGGGCCACTCCCTTAGGCCTCGCTATGGTCCACTCGATCCTCCGGGCCCACCACGGCACCATCCACGCCGACAGCACCCCCGGCCAAGGAGCCACCTTCACCGTCCGGCTCCCGCTATGACCCTTTACCATTACCACCTGCTCGGGTTGGCCTTGACTGCGCTCTCTATGTCTGGTTTTGGAATCTTCCTTCTCCTCAAGAATCCAAGGCGAAACCTGAACCGCTCCATGGCTCTTTACTGCTTCAGCGTGGCATGGTGGAGCGGCTGGGAATGCGCCTTGCTTCAGATGCCTACTCGGGAACTTTCGGAGTTTTTGTTAAGGGTTGAATACATCGGCGTATCGTTTATTCCAACGCTACTGTGCACCACGGTGTCTTACCTGGTGAACCTCCCCTCTCGGACTAGGTGGCGCTTGCTACTTCCGTTCTATGCGTTGAGCGTTATTTTCTTCTTTGTGTTCACCCTGCATCCTATGAAGTCCTTCCTTGGCATGACGCCGGGGCCCATTTTCTATCTACCCATCTGGGGATGGGCGGGTCCTCATTATTGGACATTCTTGGCCTTCTTTTTCTCAGGAATAGCCATAGCCCATACGCTGATCTTTTACAAATGGATCCGGGCGCAAGGGGAAGAAAGAGCCAAGCTTTCCCTCTTCACGGTGGGATCCATATTCGCTTATTTGGGAGGCTGCCCGGAATTTGCCCTCAAGTATGGAGTGCGGCTGGGCTGGCTCAATCCTTTTGGCCTCTATGTCTTCATCATTTATATCGCAATGCTCACCTATGCGGTCCTTCAGTACCAGTTCTTCGACATCCATATCGTCATACGCCGAAGCCTTGTCTATTCACTGCTGGTGAGCTTCCTGACCATAGGATACTTTGCCTTGGTCTACGGGATCGAGCGCCTTTTTCAAACCACGTTCGGCTATCAATCCATTTGGCTCTCCCTCGCGGCCTTTGCCCTGATGGCTCTTCTGTTCCAGCCCCTCAAGGTTGGGATCCAGCGCTTGGTGGACTGGCTGATCTTCCGGTCTCCTCACGAAGAATTGGTCAAGCGGATGGAGAAACTAGAGGAACAGGTCCTCCAGGCGGAGAAGCTCAAGGCGGTGGCCACTCTCGCTGCAGGGGTCTCCCATGAGCTCAAGAATCCCCTTCAGCTGGTTAAGACGTACGGCGAACTCCTTCCAGAGAACTACGATGATCCTCAATTTCGAAAACGGTGCAGCGAAGTGATAAACACTGAAGTGGGACGGATGACAGAGCTTGTAAGGCAGCTCATGTATTTCGCCAGGCCAAAGCAAGCTGCTCTTCAAGAAGCGGAGGCGCATAGCGTTCTGGAAGGAACCCTGGATTCTCTAAAGGAGCAGTTTTCAGAGAAGGGAGCGGCGCTTGAGAAGAAGTACGGTGCCGACGGCGCTCGAGTACAAGTGGATTCCGACCAACTTCGGCAGGTCTTCTGGAACCTCACCATGAATGCTCTTCAGGCGAAGGAGAAGGGAGTCCGAATTGTTATAAAGACCTGGCAGGAAGATGGCTTGTTTGCATTCGAAATCTCCGACAACGGCCCCGGAATCGATCCCAGCATTCTTCCGAAGCTTTTTGAGCCGTTTGTGACTACAAAACCCAATGGGACTGGTCTCGGCCTCTCAATCGTTCACAGCATTGTGAAGGAGCACCGGGGAGAAATTTCTGTAAAGAGCAAGCCGGTGACCTGCCCCCCGAAAACCGGGCCAATTGCTATGAGAGTCTCCGGGTGATACAAGCAATGGGGGGAGGGTTCAGATGAACCGGAGACGGTACACGGAGGAACAAATCATCGGGGTGCTGAAGGAGGCGGAGGCCGGGGTCAAACCGCTGGATTTGTGCCGCAAGCACGGGGTCAGCGAAGGGACCCTGTACCGCTGGAAGTCCAAGTACAGCGGGCTGACCGTGAGCGAGCTCAAGCGCTTGAAGGCGCTGGAGGAGGAGAACCGACGCCTGAAGCAGATTGTGGCGGATCAGGCGCTGGATAACCAGGCGCTGAAGGCGGTCCTAGCAAAAAACTTCTAACGCCCAAAGGCAAGCGAGTGGCAGAAGAATTCGTGGTGGAGCGCTTTGGGCTGAGTCACCGCCGCAGCTGCGGGTTGGTGGGCCTCTGGAGGGCCACGCTGCAGTATGTGCCGAAGCCGAAGGACGAGGCGGGATTGATCCAGCGGCTGAAAGAGCTGGCGCAGGCGAGACCGAGGTTCGGCTACCGTCGGCTGCACGTGATGCTGCGCCGGGAAGGTTTTAAGCTCAACCACAAGCGGACGGAACGGCTCTACCGACGGGAGGGGCTGTCCCTTCGGGTCCGCAAGCGCAAGAAGCGGGCCGCTGTCGTTCGGGTGCCGCTGCCGCCCGCGAGCCGGTTGAATGAGCGGTGGGTGATGGATTTCATGGAGGACAAGCTGATCAACGGCCGGAAGTTCCGTGCGTTCACCTTGGAGGACGCCTTCAGCCGAGAATCGCCGGCCATTGAGGCGGACCACTCCCTGACCGGGCAGCGGGTCTGCCGGGTGCTGGATCAAGTGGCGGAGGTGCGGGGGCTGCCGGACGTGATCCAGATCGACAACGGGCCGGAGTTTGCGGGCAAGGCGCTGGACGCCTGGGCGTATCAGCGCGGGGTGAAGTTGGAGTTCATCTCACCTGGCAAGCCGACGGAGAACGGCCATATTGAGAGCTTCAACGGCCACTTCCGGGACGAGTGCCTGAGGATGCACTGGTTCGCCAGCCTGCTGGAGGCCCGAGAAGTCATCGAGACGTGGCGGGTGGATTATAATCGGGTCAGGCCCCACAGCTCGCTGGGCTACCTGACCCCGGAGGAGTTCGCGGCGAAACACGCGGCGGTAACGACGAAACCAACCCAAAGACTCTCAATCTCTATGGCCTAAAAGAAGGGGGCAGGTCACAATTACTAAAACAGTTGCCCGGCTTGAGGAAATCTATAGACAATGCTGCTGGATACGTTGTTTACGTCGAACTTCAGTTTGGACCCGAACTGGGACAGGCCTTGGCTAGTTTGGGTGATTGAAATAGGCCCTCCGATCTACACCCCCTGATGCGCTGGACACAGACCCATATCCCCACGCTTCGCGAGACCCCGGCCGAAGCGGAGGTGGCCAGCCACCAGCTGATGCTGCGGGCGGGTCTCATCCGGAAGCTCTCCGCCGGGACCTACAGCTATCTCCCGCTGGGGATGCGCTCCCTCCTCAAGGTGATTGGGATCATCCGGGAGGAGATGAACCAGGCCGGCGCCCTGGAGGTGCTCCTCACAGCCCTGCAGCCGGCCGAGCTCTGGAAGCGCTCCGGCCGCTATGAGGTGATGGGTCCCGAGATGATCCGGTTCAAGGACCGGCACGGCAAGGAAATGGTCCTCGGGCCCACCCATGAAGAGGTGATCACCACTCTCGTTTCCGGGGAGATCCGTTCCTACCGGGACCTGCCCAAGACCCTCTATCAGATCCAGGTGAAATTCCGGGACGAGCCCCGCCCCCGCTTCGGGGTGGTCCGCTCCTGCGAGTTCCTCATGAAGGACGCCTACAGCTTCGACCGGGATGAAGCGGCCCTCGCGAAAAGCTACGAGAAGATGTTCAATGCCTATGAGCGGATCTTCGCCCGCTGCGGCCTGAAGGCCGTCGCCGTCGAGGCGGAGACCGGCGTCATGGGGGGCGAGGATTCGCACGAGTTCATGGTCCTGGCCGACAGCGGCGAGGACACGGTGGTTCGCTGCGGCGGTTGCCCTTACGCGGCTTCCAAGGATCGGGCCGGGAAGCTCCTTTCCAAGGAGCCGCAGGCGGGCGACCCCTGCCCGAAATGCCGCAAGCCCTTGAGGATTCTTCCGGCGATTGAGGTGGGGCACATCTTCAAGCTGGGAACCAAGTATTCCAAGAAGCTGGGGGCCGTTTTCCTGGATGAGGATGGAAAAGAAAAGCCGTTCATCATGGGCTGCTACGGGATTGGGGTCACGAGGATTCTCGCC